>DASQLL010000417.1:0-3883 GCA_035630035.1 Pyrinomonadaceae bacterium
CATAAACCTCAACACGTTCCCGCTGAACGCGCTGCCGATACTGACTGTCGAGCAGACTCGCCAGATCGCGCAGAACGTCGCGGCGGCCCGAGGCCTGACCTTCGACCCGAACCAAGGTCTCAACGTCGTCGCCGTCGGCGACCAGTTGAGGAACCCGCGCTCGTTCCAGTTGGGCGCGGCCTTCGAGCGCGAGGTGATGTCGGGGGTGACCATGGGCGTGACCTACGACCACGTCAACACCGTCCACCTCAACATCAACCGCGACCTCAACGTCGGCGTCCCCGTCATACGCGCCGGCGACCTGAGCCAGCGCCCGTTCTACAACATTCAGGGCACGGGCGCGGGCCGTCCCCTGCCGAACCTCGGCTTCGTCCAGATTCGCGAGGCTTCGGGCCGCTCGAATTACGACGCCCTGACCTTCCGCGGGCAGATGCGTAAGAAGTGGGGGCAGTTCGACGCCTTCTACACGCTGGCGCGCAACCTCGACAACGACTCGACCGAGCGCAACGCGACGTTCGCGACCTACGACGACTCGTTCAACCTCGTCCCCGAGTATAACTACTCGTCGAGCGACCGCCGTCACCAGTTCACGTACAACACGGTCTTGAACCTTCCGCTGGGCTTCCAGTGGGCCTCGCTCGGGCGCTTCCGTTCGGGCGTTCCCGTTGACGTGACCGTGAGCAGCATCATCGCCCCCACTGGTTCGGGCCTGTCGAACCAGCAGTTCGCGAATGCGGTCACGCTCACGAACAGCACTTCGGGCGACCTGAACCTCGACCGCGGCAACTTCGCCGACCGCCCGTACATCGCGCCGGGAGTCAGCTCCAAGCGCAACTCGTTCCGCAACCGCGCGGTTTACAACATAGACATGCGCCTCCAGCGCGACATCAAATGGGGCGAGCGCTACAGCCTGTCGCCGACCCTTGAAGTCTTCAACATCTTCGGCTTCAAGAACATTCAGTACGCCTCGACGACGGTGCTCAACTACGGCAACCCCGGAATCAACGAGGAGACGGGCGCAGTCCTCGGGCCTTCAAACCCGAACTTCCTCCAACTCCGCAACGCCGCCGGCGACTTGATTCTCAACAACCTGCCGGGCCAGCCCCGTCAGGTGCAGGTCGGCCTGCGCTTCAAGTTCTAACGAAGCTCAAGCCGTAAACTTTGAAGGGCGCGCTCTAATAAAGCGCGCCCTATTTTTTTGCTTTGGAGGCACAGACAGAAACGCGAGCGTGAGCGAGCGTGTCTTCTTCATTAGCGACACATGAAGGAGACACGCTCGCTCACGCTCGCGTTTCTGATTCTGCTCTACGTTCGCGGCGTCGCCGCAACGCGAAAGCCTATGCCGTGTGTGTGCCTGCTCGGCGTGTACCAGTCGCGGTACGCCGAGCGCGTGTGATTAGCGTCGTGATCCCAAGAGCCGCCGCGCTTGATTCGTTTCCGGCTGCTTAAATCTATCCACGCGCTGCCGTCGGTAGGCGCGCCCCGGTAAGGGTAATGTTCGGGAGTCCTGTCCTCGCACCACTCCCAGACGTTGCCGTGCATGTCGTACAGCCCGAACTTGTTCGGCTGCTTCCTCCCAACGGGCTGCGTGCTCTTCGTGTTGCGGTTGTACCAAGCCATCGCGTCCACATCGCCCGCGTGATCTCCTGTCGTACCGGCGCGGCACGCATACTCCCACTCGGCTTCCGTCGGCAGGCGGTACTCGTACCCGTCGCCCAGCGCGTTCAGCTTGCGTATGAACTCCTGCGCGTCGTCCCAAGAGACATGCTCGACCGGAAGCTCCGCGCCTTTAAAGTCGCTCGGATTGTTTCCCATGAGCGCAGTCCACTGCGCCTGCGTCACCTCGTACTTGCCCATGTAGAAAGGCTTGCCGATGGTCACGCGATGAACCGGCTGCTCGTCCGCGGCGCCGTTCGTCGCACCCATCATGAAGCTGCCCGCCGGAACAAGGACGAGCGCGATGCCGGCGCGGTTCGTTATAGACGCCGGCAGACTCCCCGTCGTGTCGCGCGGCTTCGCGTCGCCGCGTCCCGCCGCGTCATCACGCGCAGGCGTCGGCACAGGCGTCGGCGTTGCGGAAGCGATCACCGTTGCCACGCGTCTTCTCGCCAGAGAGACGAAATGTCCGTTCGGATATTTTTCAAGGTACGCTTTGAAGTCTTCGGGGTCGTTGCTGTCCTTTATCGTCTCCCAGAAGCTCAGCTCCAACGCCGTCTCGCTGGCGGTCATTTGCCTTCCGCGCTCCGGCGTGTCGGCGCTCGCGGCGCTCGCATTCGGCGGAGTGAAATAGAAAGCCCCGACCAGAGACGACGACTCCCAAGGCACCTGCTGCCCCTTGCTTCTTTCGCGTACCTTTACACGCACCTGCTTGAACACATCCTCTATCGGCAGCCCCGGCGTCCGCATCGCCGCGAGCAGCTCTTCGGTGTAGAGGCCGTTCGCGCCCGCACCGTCGCCCGCGGTTCTTCCCGGCGCGGTCGCGTAGGCGATAAGGATTCCCGTAGGCGCGCTCATCATCGCTAAGCCTCTACTCGCCGAGCGAAAGCTGCGCGCGAAGGGATTGTCGCGGCAGGCGTCGAGTATGAGTATGTTCAGACTGTTTCGCGCCGCGTCCATCTGCGCCATCACGAACCCTACATCAATCGCTTCGTACTCGACCTCCTCTTCGCTCGCGACTTTCGCGCTGACGGGGATGAGGTAGTTTCTGTCCTGCACCTGAACGCCGTGCCCCGCGTAGTAGAACAGGCCGACCGCCTCGCGCCCCGCGTCGCGCAGTTTCTCGCCGAACGCGCGCACCGCCTGCTTCATCTCGTTCTGCGTCAGATTCTCGCGCGCCGTCACGTCGAAGCCGCGCTCGCGCAGCGACTGCGCCAACGCGCGCGCGTCGTTGACCGGATTCTTCAGCGGGGCGGTCTCATACGCGTTGTTGCCGATGACGAGCGCGAGCCGTTTCGAGTTGGCCGTCGTCGTCGTTGAAGGAGCAGCCGGCGATGCAGTAGCCGGCCTCCGCCTTTGCTGCGTCCTCGCCGTCGGCACACCCGCGGCGAGCGTCGCGAGCAGCACGAGCGCCGTCACATTCACCAACAACAAATTTCTCCTAGCCCGAAATTGCCCTCTCATTGCCGAAACTCCTGATGTCCATGTGTCGCTATGAAGTAAACGTAATAAACGGAAGCGATTCAGCAAGGCTTTAAAAATATCATTGATTCATCTCGCTGTATACCAAGTCAAAAACCTGAGATCAGTCCCCCGTTTAGAGGCGTGCAATGCGCGCCGTCTCAAGCTCCGTGTAGATCGAGACGGCGGGCATTGCACGCCTCTAAACGGTAGCACGCAAATGCAGGCGCTGTAATTGCCTCAAGCTGCTTGAAAGCGTCCTGCCTCTCATTGTCCGAAGACAGACCGTCGGGCGAGGCCGCGCGTATGAAAACGGACGCGCACGGCCCGCGCATTCGTCGGCGCACGTCTCGCCGCGCGCCCGTATCTTCACGTCATTAAATGCCTTTCGCGCGCGTCGTCGCCGGTGTGAGTTGCTGGCATGAGCGTTGCCCTTCACTTACGGGAAGCATGAGCGTTCATGTCGTCTCCTGCTTCTAAATTTTTCTTTCCGGGAGGATGAAGATTATGGGCGCTCCTAACAGAGACGAGATTGAAGGCAAATACGAACAGGCGAAGGGTTCTGTAAAAGAAGGCTTCGGCAAACTGACGGGCGACGACGAGATGCGCTCGGAGGGCGCTGCCGACAAGGTCAAGGGCGACGTGCAGGAAGGCTACGGCACGGCGAAGCGCAAGGTCGGCGAGACGATTGAGGACATCGGCGACGCCATCAAGAGCTAACATCCAAAGTCAGAAGTCAGAACGCTGAACGCTGAACTGAAAGACA
>DASQLL010000418.1:0-3775 GCA_035630035.1 Pyrinomonadaceae bacterium
GAAAAACTCGCCGCGACGTGGGCGAGGTCGGGCGGCGAATGGTCGCTTGAGCGTTGCGCGGAAGTCATCGTCCTCGGCGACGCTGTCTTCATCCCCGACTTCGTTCTCACGCACACGTCGGGCGCGCGCGTCTATCTCGAAATCCTCGGCTTCTGGACGCCGGAGCATCTGCGCGAACGCCTCCTCGAATTCGACCACGCCGGACGCGCGAACTTCATCCTCGCCGCGTGGGACGATCTGCGCGGCTCGCGCGACCCCATGACCAACATCCCGCCCAACACAATCGTCTTCAAGAGGACACTCGACCCCGCCATAGTCGCGCTGATGGCGGAGCATCTCGTGTCGGAAACGCGACCGTCAGGGAGCGTGTCTTAGTTACGCGAGGAAGACACGCTCCCTGACGGTCGCGTTTCTTAGTTACGCGAGGAAGACACGCTCCCTGACGGTCGCGTTTCTGACCTTAGCCTGTGACTTCGATCTTCCAGACTTGTTCCGTCAACTGCGTGGTCTTGATTTCGACGGGGAGGAATTTCTTGACGACCTCGATATTGGTCGTCGTGTGGAGCGTGGGCGTTGTGGTGACGAAGGAGCCGCCGCGCGCAAGCGCCAAGGGGATGAGGAGTTGGTCTGCGAGATGCTCGCCTACGGGCGCGCCCGCGTCCAGATAGCCTCGCGCTTCGTGGACGACGCGCGAGGCAACCGCTTCGGCGGGCACGCCGCGCTCGCCGACGCCTGTGAAGACTTCGGTCAGATTTTCGCTCTCGACGGAGATGGTGAAGACGTTGCCGGGGCTGAGGGCGTTGTCTGAAAGCTCTAGGTCGAGCTGGTCGGGCATCCATCCCAACTGCTCGCTCGCGACCGCAAGCTCGCGCTCGCCGATGCTCGGCGGGAGTTTGACGACGAGGGCGCGCGCGCGTTCCGAGAGTATCGCGCCGCGCTCCAATAGATCGAGCCGTCGAAGCTCGCGCGAAGGCTCGACGTAGACGTTGAAGCGTCCGCCGCCCGGCGGATAGAAGCCGTAGCGCTGAAGCTCGACCGAGACGTTCGGCCCCATGCGACCGACGAGCGGCAGGAATGTTTTCTGTATGAACTCGAACGGCGGAGCGTGCACGTTGTGCGTGCCGCCCTCGAACAGAAGTAGGCTCGGAGCGTCGGCGATCATAAGCGGAGGAAGCACCGCCTGAAGCACGAGCATCGTGCTGCCAGCCGTCCCGATGCTGAACTTGTACTCGCCGGGCCGCACCTCGACGGGAGCGAACGTGAACTCCTTCGAGCCGACGTGCGCGCCTTCGACGTGCGCGCCGCCGATGGCCGCGGCGGCGGTCACAGCCGTCAGGTGCTGGCGTTGCAGGCCGGGCTTGTCGCGCCGCGCGCGCACGTTGAATGCGCGGAACGCCTTGCCCGTGATGAGCGAGAGCGCGAGCGACGTGCGTATGATCTGCCCGCCGCCCTCGCCGTATGAGCCGTCAATGCTCAGCATGATAAAGGCAGAGGTTAGAGGTTAGAGGTTAGAGGTCGGTAGATAACGAGCGCAGCAACCCGTTGAGGAGACGTGCGACCTCATATAACTGTTCCTGTAGTTCTTTATGTCGTGCAACTTCCATACACAGCTACCACCAAGTTCATTGCGCGTTGCCACACCACTAAGTCTCTGTGACTTCTAATCTGACCGTTCATAAATCACTAACCTCTAACCTCTAACCTCTAACCTCTAGTTCCTTCCCTTTCACGATCCATTCCAGCCGACCGCAGCCGTCGCGCAGCTTGTTCCACTTCTCGATGTCGAGTGTGATGGAGGCGAGCGTGGCGGTCGCCATGCGCCGGGCTTCGCCCGTGAGCCGTTCGAGTAGCTCCTCGAAGCCGGGGTTGTGTCCGACGAGAAGGGCTTCGCCCGCCGCGTCTTCGATCTGCGAGACGATCTCGGCGAGACGAGTTGATGTTGCGTCGTAGATGCGCTCGTCGAAGCGCAGCGGCGCGTCGAGGCCGGCGGCTTCGATGACGAGCGAGGCGGTCTCGCGCGCACGCTCGGCGGGCGAGCAGATGATGAGGTCTGGGCGCAGCTTGCGCTCGCGCATGAAGCGGCCCACGAGCGGAGCGGCGCGCAGCCCGCGCTCGTTGAGCGGGCGGTCGAAGTCCGCGAGGGCCGCGTTGTCCCAACTCGATTTCGCGTGACGCAGCAGGAGAAGTTTTTTCAAAGTCTATTCCTCGCCCTAGCTTTCGCCCTCGCCTTCGCTCGTCTCTACAAGCTCCGGCGTGAGGATGTTCTCGTCTGAATGCGCTTCATCCTCGACCGCGCCGTGCGGGCGGCTGATGGCCTTGATGGCCTTGATCGTTTCGCCCCGCGCGACCTGCTTTTTGCCCTTGCCCTTGCGCGTGCGGAGGACTACGTCGTTCATAGAGAGGATGCCGGCGAGCTTGCCGAGACTGTTGACTACGGGGAGGCGGCGCAGTTGCCGCGCGCGCATCAGCTCCAGAGCCTCGCGCACGTCGTCAACCGGCGTGCAGGTCTGAACGTCGCGCGACATCGCCTCGCCGACGCTCACCTCCGCGGCGAGCCGCCCGCCCAGCGCGAGCGCCATGCAGATGTCGCGGTCTGTGATTATGCCGACGACGACACCGTCGCCTTCGGTTACGGGGACGACGCCGCAGTCGCGCCTCCACATGATCGAGGCTGCGTCGGCGAGACTGGCTTCGGGGCGACACGACTCAGGATCGGGCGTCATCAAACTCTCGACAAGCATCTTCGTAGAGACTCCTTCTGAAATTTTCTCCGCGCTCCCCACCGTCGGCGCGGGCAAGCGCGTTCTGAACGAATTGATTTGAACAGCGCGAAGTCTTTTACCACAGTCGGGCCGCGCGGCAAACGCCCGGCAGTTTGTTCGCCGGTCGCCGTTTGTGATGTAATCGGAACGTCGCAGTAATCAAAAGCATCATGCACGCGAGCTAACGCTGGCGTTTTACGCGCGGAGTTTGCAAAGTGTCCGGCCTCAAGAGAATCAGGAATCACATACTCGTCTGCGAGCACAAGGACTGCGTGAAGCGCGGCGGCAAAGACTCGCTCCGCGAGTTGAAGGGCGCGCTCAAAAGTCTGGGCCTTCGCGACGAAGTTCTCATCTCGAAAGTGGACTGCTTCGATCAGTGCGACGAAGGCCCCGTCGTGGTCGTCTACCCCGAAGGCGTCTGGTACGGCGAGGTGGACGAGCGCGCGGCGCGTGAGATAGCCGAGCGACACGTCGCCGAAGGACGGCTCGCGCGCTGCAACGTCCTGCGAGACATGCGCCCGCGCGAGTCTAAGGAGGATTGAGTGTGACGCGCACCGTAGTCGTCGGCGATTTGCACGGCTGCTTCGACGAGCTTGTGACGCTGATCGAACGCGTCGCGCTCGGCGCGGACGACCGCGTCGTCTGCGTGGGCGACCTCGTTGTTAAGGGCGAGAAGAACCGCGACGTGCTAGACCTCTTCATGCGGGACGCGCGCTTCTCGTCCGTCCTCGGCAATCACGACCGCGCGCTTCTGGAATACTGGAAGGGGATGCGAACCGAGCTTAAGCACACGCAGGAGAGGTGCCGCGCCGAGCTTGAGACGGGGCGCGAGCGTTACGCGGCATACCTCGACTCGCTTCCGTTCTGGATTGATCTGGGCACGCACGTCGTCGTCCACGCGGGGCTGCGTCCGGGCGTCGCGCTCGACGAACAATCGCCCGACGACCTGACCGAGCTACGCACGCTCGGCCACGACCGTACGAGCCACGAAGGCACGCCGTGGTACGAAGTTT
>DASQLL010000419.1:0-2442 GCA_035630035.1 Pyrinomonadaceae bacterium
CTATGACGATTGTCAGAAGGTAATGCTTTCGACTCATCTCTCAATCCTCACTTTTAACTCAACGTCAGTTCGACAAAGAGAAGGAAAGACTTTATCCACGAAACCACACGAAGCGACACGAAATGACTCGGATGACGGACAGGCTTGGCGTTTGTTTCGTGTCCTTTCGTGTGAGTTCGTGGATCAGCCTTTTTCTTCGTTGACAAATATTCGCTTACGTCCAAATCACGTTAACTCAGACTCTCTTTCCGCTGCGGAGTGCGACGCGCTGACGCCCGCGCCGATGATGGCCGTCTCGTCGCTCGTCGGGACGATCTCGAACGAGCTGCCTTGCAGCGGACTCATCTTCACCATCTCCTGCAAGTAGATGTCGAGCAGATGCGGCTCGACGAATTTCGAGTACGGGCCGGAGACGAAGAACTTGCCGGGGCCGCCCGCATGCACGCTGTTGGCCGTGGCCGCCGCAAGCGCGCGGTGCCACATCTTGACGAACTCGACGCATCGCGCGTCGCCCTCGCGCGCATGCTCGAAGACCTCTTCAGGCTCAAGGTCTAAGAAGCGCAGGCGCATCGCGCGCCGTCCCATGATGCCTTCGAGGTGGCCCGTGCCGCCGCAGCGACAGAAGGTCTCTTTCGGGTCGAGCGTGACGACCGAATGGCCGTTCTCCCAGACGCCGTCGGCCAGAGGGTAGCGACCGAAACCGACGCCGCTCCCCAAAGCCCACACGCGCACGAAGTTTTTGAGTTCTCCGCGCGTCGCCGCGAGGCCGGCGGCGATTGCGTCCGCGTCGTTGAGAAGGAAGACCGGCGCGACGAGGCCCTTTTCAGAGAGGAGCGCGGTCAACTGCTCGCCCAGACGCTGCCCCTTCATCTGCTGAAGGTTCGGCGACTCCTCGACAACGTTCGCGCGGATGATGCCGGGAAAGCCGACGCCTATCGCAGCTACATCGCCGCCGTCCGCGACCGCGTGAACCTGCGCGGCGATGCCCTGCGCGATCTGTTCGGCGGGCATCTCCGCGAGCGAGTCGCATTCGTTGTCGGGGAAGACGCGCACCGCGCCGACGAGCTGGTGGTCATCCACAAGTCCGACCGCGATGTGCTCCATCGCCATCACGCCGATTGTCCGTGCCATGCTTTCGCCTTTCAGTCAGTCCTTCAAATTCTCTAGCCGAGCCGCGCGAGCTTGTTGACGCCGTTGAATGCGGCGGCCTTGTAGCATTCGGCGAGCGTCGGATAGTTGAAGACGGTGTTGATGAAATAATCAATCGTGCCTTTGAGGATCATCACGGCCTGTCCGATGTGCAGAATCTCGGACGCGCCCTCGCCGATGATGTGTACGCCGAGGACTTCGCGCGTCTCGCGGTTGAAGATGATTTTCAAACGCCCGGTCGTGTCGCCGCGAATCTGCCCGCGCGCGATCTCGCGGTAGAACGCGACGCCGACCTCGTATGGCACGTCCTCGTCGGTCAGTTGTTCCTCCGTTTTCCCGACGAAGGAGATTTCAGGAATAGTGTAGATGCCGTAAGGATAATTCGCGGGGTCGGAGTGCAGCGCGCTGCCGAAGGCGAGACCGGCGGCGATGCGCCCCTGCTCCATCGAGACGGAGGCGAGCGAGGGGAAGCCGATAACGTCGCCGACGGCGTAGACGTTCGGCTGCTTCGTTCGGTAGTCGGCGTCAACGGTGATGCGACCGCGCTCGTCCGACTCGATTCCGGCGGCTGCGAGGTCGAGGTCGTCCACATTCCCCTGACGCCCGACCGCGAAGAGCAGCGCGTCGCCCGAAACCTTCTTCTTGCTCTTTAAGTTCGCGACGACGTTGCCGTCCGAAGTCTCCTCAACCGTCTCCACCTCTTCGTTCAGACGCAGCGTCACGCGGTTGTCGCGCAGGTGATAGCAGAGCGCTTCGATTATCTCCTGATCGGCGAAACTGAGCAGCCGCGCCATCTTCTCAATCAGCACGACGCGCACGCCGAGCGCGGCGAACATCGAGGCGTACTCGACACCGATGACGCCGCCGCCGACGACGATGAGCGTGCGCGGCAAAGTTTGGAGTGAGAAAATCTGATCGCTGTTGACGATAGTTCGGTTGTTGATGGGAACGTTCGGAGACTCGGCGGGGCGCGTCCCCGTGGCGACGACGACGACGCCCGCTTCGTACTCGTCCGACTGGCCGCGCACGCTGTTGACGCGGACGTGGGTTGCGTCAATGAAACTTGCCGCGCCGTAGATAACGTCAACGCCGTTGCGCGAGAGCTGCGCCTGCGTCACGTCAATCTCGGTCTTGACGACGTGCTGCACACGGAACGAGAGGTCTGCAATCGTGATGTTCTCCTTCACGCGGTAGTTCATGCCGTAGATGCTCTGGTACTGGTAGCCCGACAAGTGCATCACGGCCTCGCGCATTGACTTCGAGGGTATCGTGCCCGTGTTGATACACGCCCCG
>DASQLL010000420.1:0-4129 GCA_035630035.1 Pyrinomonadaceae bacterium
CCTCAAGCGCGTCCGCGAGCTTTTGCAGCCGTACAACCGCCGGCTCATGTTCTGGGGCGACATCGCCTTGAACCATCCAGACCTTCTGCCGAACGTCCCGCGCGACATGATCGCGATGAACTGGGACTACGCGCCGCGCGAAAGCTACGACGCGCGCATCGGGCTTTTCAAGAAGGCCGGCCTCGAACAGTTCGTATGCCCCGGCGTGTGGAGCTGGAATCAAATCTTCCCGAACACCGACGCCGCATCAACCAACATCAAGGGCTTCGTTCGCGACGGGCAGGAGGCGGGCGTCCTCGGCATGATGAACACGCAGTGGGACGACGACGGCGAAACGCTCTTCGAGATGACGTGGTACGGAATCGTTCTCGGCGCGGCCTCATCGTGGCAAGCCGCTCCGCTCGACCTCGCGCAGTTCGAGCGCGATTTCGACTGGGCTTTCTTCCGACACGAGGGCGACGAGCTTGTGGAGGCCACGCGCACGCTCGGCGGCGTCAACAAGCTCCTCGGCATCAACACGAGCAACGATCTTTTCTGGCGCGACACCTTCACGGACGACTTCCAGACAGCGCGCGCACGCCCGCTCGCCGAGAAGACGCGCGAGATGCGCCTGTCGGTCGAAGAGGCCGCCGAGGATTGCCTGCGTGAGCGCGCACGCGCGCGTCGCAACGTCTCGACCGTTGATGCGATGCGATTCGCGGCTGAGCGCTTCGACCATCTGGGCCGGCGCATGCAGGTCGCGGAGCAGTTCAGCCGCGACTACTGGGACGCGTACCTCAACCTCGGCGACCGACGCCGCGTGCGTAAGCTACGCGCATACACGGGCGCGATTTACAACTCGTTCCGAGAGATGGCCGAAGAGCTTTCCGTCCTGCGCGAAGCCTACCGCAAACAATGGCTCCGCGAGAATCGTCCCTACTGGCTCGACAGCGTGCTTGCGCGCTACGACCTCGCCGTCGCGCGCTGGCTCTCGCGCGGCAAGCAGTTGGAGGACGCCTTGAGAGTTTACGACCAGACCTCGACGCTCCCCGCGCCCTCGGAGTTCGGCCTCGGCCCGCGGCATGAGCAGAAGAATTAAGACGAGAAATAAAACTGTAGGGGCAGGGCTTGTCCATGCCCTTCCTGTTACGGAAAGAAGAATTAACATGGATGGACAGGATAAATGCAAACGCAGAAGTCAGAACGATGAACGCTGAACTGAAAGACAAGTTGAGTTCAGTTCATCGTTCAGCGTTCTGACTTCTGACTTTTCTTCCTCCTGTCCATCCATGTTAATTCTTCCGGGCAGCGGGCCGAGGACAAGCCCTGCCCCTACAGACCCGGTTTAGCTTGAGTGAGAGTATGACGGACGCCGATAACAAAGCTGCGAATGCGCGCATGCTCTCGCTCGACGTGTTTCGCGGCATGACGGTCGCGGGCATGATTCTCGTCAACAACCCCGGTTCGTGGGGCGCGATTTACAGCCCGCTTGGGCACGCCGCTTGGCACGGCTGGACGCCGACCGATCTCATCTTCCCTTTCTTCCTCTTCATAGTCGGCGTCTCGATAACGCTCGCGCTCTCACGCCGCGTCGAAGCGGGCGGAAGCAAACGCGACCTCTACCTGAAGATAACTCGGCGCACGCTTCTAATCATCGCGCTCGGCCTCATACTCGCGGGCTTCCCTTACTTCAACCTCTCGACGATTCGATTCACGGGCGTTCTCAATCGCATCGCCGTCTGTTATTTCTTCGCCGCAATCATTTTCCTCAAGACGAGCTGGCGACAGCAGGCAGCAATCGGCGTCGGGCTTCTGCTCGCATACTGGGCGACGCTCGCGCTCGTGCCCGCGCCCGGATTCGCGGCGGGCGATTTGTCGAAGGAGGGGAGCATCGCTTCATACGTTGACCGTCTCGTGCTGGGCAATCACATCTGGAAGGGCGGCGATAAGGTTTACGACCCCGAAGGAATCCTCAGCACCATCCCGGCCATTGCGACTACGCTGTGCGGCGTGCTGACAGGGCATCTTTTGCGCTCGCGGCGGACGCCGCTTGAGAAGGTCGCCTTGATGTTCGTCGCGGGGGTCGCGGGGATAGTTGTGGGGTGGGCTTGGAACTACTGGCTGCCGGTCAACAAGGCTCTCTGGACAAGCTCGTATGTCGTCTTCACGGCGGGGATGGCTCTGCAACTGCTCGCGCTCTGCTACTGGCTCGTGGACATTCAAGGCTACCGGCGCTGGTCTGTTCCGTTCGTCATCTTCGGCATGAACGCGCTCGCGGTCTTCTTCCTCACGGGGTTGTTCGCGCGCGCGCTCACGCTCATCAAGCTCACGGGCGAAGGCGGCAAGCAGCTCGCGCTCCAGACCTTCATCTACAAGAACTTCTTCGCGTCGTGGGCCGCGCCTCTCAATGCCTCGCTCGCCTTCGCCGTCTGCTTCGTGCTGCTGTGGCTCGGCCTGATGGCGATACTCTACCGGCGCGGCATCTTCATCAAAGTGTAAACGGTAAGCTCGGCGCGAGCGCGTCGCCTTACGTGTACCAGCACGCAATCGAGAAACGCTCGCCGTGCGTCACGGGCGTGACTTCGTGCGTCGTCTCCGGGCGGAAGGCGACGAGCGTCCCCGCGTCGCCGCCGAAAGCGAAAGAGCCTCTCGCATGTTGCGGTCTCCACTCGTGAAAGATTAAAGAGCCGCCGCAGTATGAATCGGAGGCCGGAGACTTGGACTGCCGGCTGAGCAGAATCGTCACCGACACTTTGCGCGACTCCTCGCGGTCGAGCCTGAGCATTCCTGTGTTCCCGTCCTGATGCGCCACGAAGAAGTCGCCCACGCCGTAGCGTAGGAACTGCGGCTCCTCGCAGCCCTTGAGGCTCACGCGGAAATGCTCCTCGACCGAACGCTTCCGCCCAAGCAGACGCCGCACGACGAACTCTTTCGTCTCCCGCGAAGGCTCGATGCGCGTAGCCCTGCGCGCACTTTCGTCAACCGAGCCTGACGAGTCGCTTCTGTAGACGGTCGCAAGCTCGCCGCGCGAAGAGCGCATCTCGGCGACGATCTTCTCGCACGTCTCCGCGTCTAAGAAATTCCTGACTATGAGCAGCTCGAAATGCGCTCCCGTTTCAAGTGCGTCCATGATGAGTTAGTTGAAGTAGTTTACCGCTTCGGCGAACGCGAGCGGCGGTAGCCCGGCCCTCGCAAAGCTCGCCCCGCGTTCGACTCCGTGCGACGACCGCCGTCAACCTCTATCTGCCCGTTGACCAGAACGTACTCGACGCCTTCGGGGTACTGGTTAGGCTCCTCGAACGTCGCGCGGTCGCGCACGCGCGCGGGGTCGAAGACGGTTATGTCCGCGAACGCTCCCGCGCGCAGCACGCCCCGGTCTTTGAGGCCCACGCGCGCGGCGGGCATCCCCGTCATCTTGTGAATAGCCTCTTCGAGCGTGAGCAGACGCTGGTCGCGCACGTAGCGCGAAAGCACGCGCGGGTAAGAACCCCAGCCGCGCGGGTGCGACTTCGAGCCTGCGAGCGGCCCGTCGGTTGCGCGCGCCGCTGTCCGTGCAGATTTTGACGAAGGGCGACGCAAGCGCGGCGCGCAGATCGTCCTCGCTCATCATGAAGTAGATCGCGCCGGTCTGCGCGCGGTCGGCGAGTATGAAGTCGAGCAGAGCGTCAAGCTCGTCCTTGCCCTGCTGCTTCGCGATCTCCGAGACGCGCTTGCCCTGAAAGCTCTCAAGCTCGCGGTTGACGACCGAGCCGATCAGAACGCCCTGCGCGCCGCCGCTCCCCAGATAGATGTTCTCCCACTCGCTTGAGTCGCGCGCGATGTCACGCTTGATGCGCTCGCGCGTCTCCGCGTCGCGCAGGCGCGCGAGCATCTTCTCCACGCCGCCTTCAATGGCCCACGGCGGAAGGCACGCGGCGAGGCCGGTGCTGGCGGCTGTGTAAGGGTAAACGTCCGCCGTGATGTCGAGGCCGCGCGCGCGTGCGGCGCGAATTTTGCCCAAGACTTCGGGCATGCGCCCCCAGTTCTTTCGGTATGCGGTTTTCAAGTGCCAGATTTCGACGGGTATGCGTGCGCGGCGGGCGATCTCGAAAACCTCCGCGAGCGAAGAGTCGAGCGCGTTGCCCTCGCTGCGCTGGTGCGTCGCGTAGAT
>DASQLL010000421.1:0-6719 GCA_035630035.1 Pyrinomonadaceae bacterium
TCCCGGCGCAAAGAAATTAACAGGGATGGACAGGATGGACAGGATTTAAGATCAATTCTTAATCCTGTTCATCCTGTCCATCCCTGTTAATTATTTCTGCCACTACTCGTAACGTAGCGCTTCAATCGGGTCTAGGCGCGCGGCCTTCCAAGCGGGCCAGAGGCCGAAGATGAGGCCGATGCCGACCGACGCGACGAAGCCCATCACGGGCGCCCAGATGGGGACGTAGGACGGGACGAACATGCGTATGAGCAGCGTCGTGGCCCAGCCTATAAGAAGCCCCACGAGGCCGCCCGCGCCCGTCAGCGTCGCCGCTTCGATTAGAAACTGCCAGAGTATGTCGCGGCGTCGCGCGCCGATGGCCTTGCGCATCCCTATCTCTTTGGTGCGCTCCGTCACCGAGACGAGCATGATGTTCATCACGCCGATGCCGCCGACCATCAGGCCGACCGAAGAGATCGCGACCATGCCGATGGCGACGCCCGCCGTGATCGAGCGGAACTGGCTGATGATTGACTCTGCTGTCGCAAGCCCGAAGTTGTTCGGCTCGCCGTAGGGCACGCGGCGTCGGACGCGCAGCATGTCCGTCACCTGATCTTTGGCCTCGTCCATCTTGCCGGCCTTCGCGACGGCGAGGATGGTCACGTCGTCGGCGTTCGGCTTGAGCTTGTGCGCGACGTTGTAGGGGACGTAGACGACATTGTTCTGGTCGTTCGTGCCGCCGCCGCCGCCCAACTGCTCGCGCTTCTCGAAGACGCCGAGGACTCGGAAGTCGTTCCCCCCGATCTGAATCATCTTGTCGAGCGGCGACTCGAACGGGAAGAAGTTCTCCGCGACGCTTGAGCCGATGACGCACACCTGCTGGTTGTTGTCGTTCTCGTACTGCGTGAACCAGCGGCCCTGCGAGATGACCTCGATGCCTGCGCGCTCGTAGTCGGGCAGCGTCCCGTTCAGGTTCACCGCGCCCGAAGTCTTGCCGCCCGCCGAGACGTTGAGCTTCGTGCCGAAGAAGTTGTTCGTGATGTCTAGAAACGGCACGGCCAGCTCGACCGTGGGGAGCGTGCGAAGCGCCATCGCGTCGTCGTAGGTCAGCTCCTTACGCATGCGCTCCTCGCGCGAGCGGCGGCCCACGTGTATGCCCGGCTCGAACTTCGAGATGATTATCGAGCGCGTGCCGAACGACTCGATCTCCTTCTTAACGGCCTCGTCAATGCCGCTGATGATCGAGGCGATAGCCATCACCGTCCACACGCCGATGATGACGCCGACCACCGTAAGCGCCGAGCGCAGCTTGTTCGCGCGCAGCGTCCTTAACGCCATCAACAGGGCTTCGTAAATGTCGCTGCGTATGATTGGCATAAAGCACCCAGCCGTTAACTAATCCGCGCGCAGAGCCTCAATCGGGTCGAGCCGCGCGGCCTTCCAAGCGGGGAAGATGCCCGCCAGAACGCCGATGCCGCCTGAGACGCTGACGGCGACGATGATCGCCGCGACGGATAAATAGGTCGGGATGAGGACGGCTGTCACGACGCGGCCCAGCACCCACGCTATCAACACGCCGGTCGCGCCGCCTATGGCCGAAAGCACGACGGCCTCGACTAGAAACTGCTTGAGTATGTCGTTGCGCCGCGCGCCCAGAGCTTTGCGTATGCCGATCTCTTTCGTCCGCTCCGTGACGGAGACGAGCATGATGTTCATCACGACGATGCCGCCTACGAGCAGCGCGATTGCGGGCACCGCGATGGCGACGATGAAGATCGTGCCGAACAGTCGGTCACGCAGGCCCGTTATGGCGTCGGGCGTGAAGATGCCGAAGTTGTCCTTCTCGCCGGTCTTAAGGCCCCGACGGATTCGCATCATCTGCTTCACCTCGTCAACTGCGTCGCTGAAGTGTTCGTCGTCCTTCGCGGTGCCGACGATGTAGAAGGAGCGGTTGCGGACGAGCGGGCCGAAGTTCTGTCGGTAGGTGCGTAAGGGGAGCGTGATGAAGGTGTCCTGCGGGATGCCGAAGACCGTGCCCTTCGCCGTCGCCACGCCGATGACGCGGTACGTGAGGCTGTTGATGACTATCTCCTCGCCGACCGCGGACGAGGAAGGGAAGAGCTTGTTGGCAACCTCCGCGCCGATGTACGCGACGCGCGCGGAGCTGTTGTCCTCGACCTCTATGAAGTAGCGACCGTCGGCCACGTCAACCTTGTTGATGTCGCCGACGACGGCCATCGTGCCGTCAACGGGCACGTCCTGCAAAATCTCGCCTCCGCGCTTGACCTGCGCGCGCTGCGGTCGTCCGCCCGCGCCGAGCTTGTCCGTGAGCGTCAGGCGCGAGCGCAGGAACTCGAAGTCTTCAAAGTCCAGCTCGTCATTGCGACGCTGCGCGGCGGCGATGGTGTCGAGGTCTTTGAAGTCGTCGAAGCTGAAGCGTTGGACGGTGTACGCCTTCGCGCCGATTCCCGCGATCTTCTCGTCAATGTATCGGTTAAAACCCTGTATGAGCGAGACGACGACGACGACCGCCGCGACGCCGATGATCATGCCCAGAAGCGTCAGCACGGAGCGCAGCTTGTGCGCCCAGATGGCCGCAATCGCCAGCTTCAATGTCTCGACGAATTTCACGGGTGGGAGTATTACGGCACAACGCGGGGTTTGGTTGCAAGCTCCGCGAACGGAGTCAATTACTCGACGGCAAATTTAACAGGGATGGACAGGATAAATGCAAACGCAGAAGTCAGAACGATGAACGATGAACTGAAAGACAAGTTGGGTTCAGTTCATCGTTCAGCGTTCTGACTTCTGACTTTTCTTCATCCTGTCCACCCATGTTAATTCTTCGCCGTCATTCGTAACGCAACGCTTCGATGGGATCGAGGCGCGCGGCCTTCCAAGCGGGCCACAGGCCGAAGACGATGCCGACGCTTGCGGAGATGCCGATGCCGACGAGTATCGCCCACAGAGGCACGAAGGCCGGAAGCGGCGAGTATCTGTTCATCAGGAGGCTCGCCACTTCGCCGACGAAGAGGCCCGCGAGTCCGCCTAATCCCGTCAGCACGACGGCCTCGATGAGGAACTGCCAGAGAATGTTCGCGCGCGTCGCGCCGACGGCCTTGCGTATGCCGATCTCTTTGGTGCGCTCGGTGACGGAGACGAGCATGATGTTCATCACGCCGATGCCGCCGATCATCAGCGCGACGAAGGAGATTGCCGTAAGCACGAGCCACGTCGCGCCCGTTAGCTGGTTGTAGAAGTCGAGGAGCGAGTCCTGCGAAGAGACGCCGAAGTTGTTCTTCGCGCCCAACGGAACTTGGCGTCGTCGTCGCAGGATGTCGGTTATCTCGTCCATCGCCGTCTGCACGTATGCGCGCGAGCGCGGGCGTATGATGATGAAGAAGACGACTACGGGCGGCTCAACGTCGCGCCAGTATTTGTCGAAGGTCGGGAGCGGGATGAAGATGGAGTTATCGCGCGACTGGCCGAAGAAGTTGCCGAGAGTCTCCATCACGCCGACGACGCGAAAAGGGCGTCCCTCGATTTTAATCTCCTTGCCGAGCGGGTCTTCGTAGGGGAAGAGCGCGCGCACAACGTCCTGCGCCAGCACCGCCACGTTCTCGCGCCCCGCGAGGTCTGCGTCAACGACGAAGCGCCCGCGACCTACGAACTGCGAGAGCGTGTACTCGTATTCGGGCGTGACGCCGAAGAGGATGGGCGTCTCGGTCTCCTTGTCGCTATAGCGAATGTCGGCGGCGATCTTTCGGCGTATGGGCGCGATGGACTCGATTGAGGCGGCGGCCTCGTTGCGTATGACCTCGGCGTCCTCGATTGTGATGTCCTTGCGGTGCAGCTCTTCCGGGCCGGGCGGACGACCGAAGCTCGGATCGAACTTCGAGACGAAGATGGTGTTCGAGCCTAAAGACTCGATCTGGTCTGCGAAGGCTTTGTTCAGACCCTGAATGATCGAGACCATGAAGGTGAGCGTCACGACGCCGATAGCCACGCCAAGAATCGTCAGCGACGAGCGCAACTTGTTCGCCCTCACGGTCGCCACGGCCATCGCCGCGGATTCTTTGATGTCGTCAAAGGTCATAACAGACCTGATGTACGATTCTTTTTTAGCTTGCGAAGCAAGCGTCAGAATAAAGCCCAGCGTGAAGCGTAGCGGAACGCTGGGTCAGCAGCGGATTAGGGGAATAAAGCTCACGGAGTGAGCGACAGATGTTTGGTTTGTCAGCCATCATCAATATAACGTGCTGCCGCCCGCTCATGCGGGCTTGGAAATATTGCATGCGTTAACCCGGCGTTCCGCCTTCGGCTCCACGCCGGGCTTTATTCTAGCCGCCTGCTCCGCAGGCTCTAAAGCTAAACTTCATTCCGACCTCAAAGCCTCAATCGGGTCTAAGCTCGAAGCCTTCCAAGCGGGCCAGAGGCCGCTAACGATGCCGACGCCGGACGAGACTGTGACGCCGAGCACGGCAGACCACGCGCTGAACAGCAGCGGGAAGCCCATCGCCAACGCCAGCACAAAGGCGAGGCCGAAGCCGAAGCCCACGCCGAGCAGTCCCCCTATGGCCGTGATGACGACCGCCTCGACTAGAAACTGCGTCAGTATCGCGCGGCGGTTCGCGCCGACGGCCTTGCGTATGCCTATCTCGCGCGTCCGCTCGGTGACGGACACCAGCATGATGTTCATCACGACGATACCGCCGACGACGAGCGAGATTGCGGCGACGCCGATTGTGACGATGTATATGTTCGCGGTCGCGGTCTTGTAGAGGTCTATGAAAACGTCCTGCGTCTCGACGGCGAACCCGTCGTCCTCGTCGTGGAAGGTCTTGCCGCGACGGTTTCGCATGATCGAGCGCGCCTGATCTTCGGCGGCTGCGAGCTGACTGTCCTCTCGCACCTGTGTGAAGACGATGAGCGAGCGGCGCGAGCCGAAAGACTTCTTGAAGGTCTGATAGGGGATTAGCACGAAATTGTCGCGCGAGAAGCCGAAGATTTTGCCGAGGCGTTCGGCGACGCCGACTATCTGATACATGCGCCCCTCGACGCGAACCTCGCGGCCCACGACCTGTTCGGGCGGCGCATTGTCGAAGAGGTTGTCAATCACGTCCGCGCCGACCACGGCCACGTCGCGCGCCGACGCCTCCTCAACGTCCGTCCACTCTCTTCCGGCGACGATGTCCGTGTCCTCGATTGAGAACATCGAGATCGTCAGGCCGCGTACGCGTACGCCGTCGGAAGACTTGTCGCCCGCCTTGACGGTGGCCGCGGAGTTGACGGCAATGCCTGTGCGCCAGCAGAGCGTGCAGAGTCGCATGACGGCCTCGGCGTCGTCCTCGGTCACGTCGCGGCGTCGGTTGAAGCGTATGAAGTCCTCGCGCGAGGTGATGACCTGCGGCCCCTTCGAGACGGTGAAGACGGTCGAGCCTTGCGAGGAGAATGTGGAGGCGACCGTCTGGTCTAACCCCTTGATGATGGTCACGACCGCGATGACGGCGGCAACGCCTACGACCACGCCGACGAGCGTCAAAGCCGTCCGAAGCTTGTTCGCGCGCAGGCTGCTGAGCGCGATGCGGAACGACTCCCAAGTGGTGTAAAAAGTCGGCGGGAGCGAGACGCGGCGGCGACGCGGCGACGGCTCAGGCGTTGGTTCTCCCGCGCGCGGCGCGCGCCGCTCGTCTTCAGCCGGTTCTGTCAGGAGCGCGGAACTCATCGGTCAACCCGGACGCGAGGGAGCATGAACAATCTGTTTTACGTCCTGATGGTCACATTTGTTTTGGACACGCCACGAGGTGGTAGGCAAAGGTCTTCGGATAAACTTACT
The DNA here is from genome assembly GCA_035630035.1 of Pyrinomonadaceae bacterium. Taxonomy (GTDB): domain Bacteria; phylum Acidobacteriota; class Blastocatellia; order Pyrinomonadales; family Pyrinomonadaceae; genus QHXN01. Next base: position 5,819 of record DASQLL010000421.1, read on the forward strand.
TGAGTGATATGCAAGAGGCAATTCACCGCAGAGGCGCAGAGAACGCAGAGGGGGCGCAGAGAAATGCAATCACTCTGCGCCCCCTCTGCGTTCTCTGCGCCTCTGCGGTGAGTCGGACTTTAGCCAGTTGCAACTAAAGGTGAAAACAAAAACGCGGCGAACACAAATGTCGCCGCGTCCCGCATTTCGTAAATGGCCGAAGCGGCTATCTGGTCTTCTCGTCTTTCTCGATCTGGCCGTCGCGGATGTGTATGGCGCGGTGGGCGCGAGCGGCGATGTCGTGCTCGTGCGTGACGAGGATGATCGTGTTGCCCTTCTCGTGCAGTTGCTCGAAGAGGTTCATGATCTCGTAGCTCGTGTGCGTGTCGAGCGCGCCCGTAGGCTCGTCGGCCAGAAGGATCGAAGGATGGTTGACGAGCGCGCGCGCAATGGCGACACGCTGTCGCTGCCCGCCCGAAAGCTCGTTCGGGCGGTGCGTCATGCGATCCGTAAGCTCTACGGAGGCGAGCGCGTTCTTGGCCCGCTCGTGGCGGTCAGCCGAAGAGATGCCCGCGTAGATGAGCGGCAGCTCGACGTTGTGCAGGGCGGTGGCGCGCGCGAGCAGGTTGAAGGTCTGGAAGACGAAGCCGATCTCCTTGTTGCGTATGCGCGCAAGCTCATCGTCGTCCATGTCGGAGACGAGCTTGCTGTTGATCCAGTAGTTGCCTTGACTGGGCGTGTCGAGGCAGCCGATCAGGTTCATCAGCGTTGACTTGCCCGACCCCGAAGGCCCGATGATGGCGAGGTACTCGCCACGCTCTACCTCGAACGTGACGCCGCGCAGCGCGTGCAGAGGCTCCTCGCCCATCTCGTATGTCTTCCAGATGTTACGCATCGAGATGAGCGCGGACGGCGGGGCGCT
>DASQLL010000422.1:0-4094 GCA_035630035.1 Pyrinomonadaceae bacterium
AAAGGGCCTCGACGGCGCGGCGCACCTGAAACTGCGCGAGTTGCTGCGCCGAGACGACGCGCGTTTCGACCTCCGCGCTCGTGAGATTTTCGAGCGCGCCTTTAAACATATCGTCTTCAATCCACTCCGGCAGCTCCTCGAAATTCGACACCCTGCCGAGCGCGCCCAACTCGCCCTCAAAAAAGTCGCCGTCGTCCGCGCCCGCGTCCGCAAAAGTGCGGCTCTCGCCCAGCGCGTCGAAGCTCAGCTCAACCGACTCGACCGAACAGGCTGTCAGCACAGGGCCGAGAATGGACGCGGACAAGTCCGTGTGGCGACTGGCTACGTCGAGCAGCGCGCCGATGGCCGAAGGCATTCCGAGCGCGCCCAGTCCCTGCACGCACTCAATTCGGACGACCGAGTCCGCGTCGTACAAAGCTTCTACAAGAAACGGGAGAGCGTGCGCCGACTTCATCTCGCCGAGCGTGCGCGCCGCGCTCGCGCGCTCGAAGCTCTCCGCGCCCAGAAGCAGCGCGGCGCATGAGCGTGCGACGAAGCCGTAGTCTTCGAGCGCAGTGCGCGCGCGACGGCGACCGTCCTCGTCCGTCTCCTGCGAGCGCAGAGACTTCAAAAGCGAGGTCTCGACCGCGCGCCTGTCGTCGGGCGAGCGCGAAGCGATGATTTCGATGCTGTGAGATTTGCCTTGCACGAGTCGCGCGACCTCTTGGTCAATGCGGTACGAGCCGAACTCGGCTGGCACGAACGCGCTCGACGCGCTCGACTCCACCACATAGTCAGCCCGCGCGCCGTTTCTTGTCGCGCCGTTCACGTCGAGACGCACTTCGCGGCTCGCCTCGTCAAGCGCGCCGAGGCCGGACATGCGACGCTCGAACGGGACGGCGATACTCGACTTGCGCCGGTCGCCGCTGCCCTGCTTGAAGGGCTTGATTGATACGTCCTCCACGCGCTTGGCCTTTTTGCCCTTCCTCTCTTCGACCACTAAGGCTTCAACCGCTTCGCCCGAATCTTTGCGACGACGTAAGAGAAGGAAGCCCAACGCGCCCACGAGCGCTAAGCCGAGCAGCGTTAGCAGCGCCGGCAAAGAGAAGAAGTCGAAGCCTTCGCCCGAAGTCAACTGCGCCGCGACGGCGGGCAAAGCAGCGGGTTGATTAGCGACGACGACAGGCGGCTGCGCGTCCGGCGCGTTGACGGATTCAGCCGGGGCCGGGACGTTCTTCTGCGGTTGCGCCACGGGCTGCGCGGCCTGCGTCTGCGCGGCATCGGATGCGCCGCGACGCCGCTGGGCCGACTGCGCGGCGCGGGATTCGTCCTGCGAAGCGACCCGCTCACTCGACTCTTCCGCCTTCGACTCGGCCTTCGGCGCGCTCTCCGTCTGCGACTCCGTCTGGAAGTTCTCGACGCTCAGCGCTTCGCCGGCCCCGCCGCTCACGACGAGGTCGAGGCGACTGCCGCGCGGCTGCACCGTTACATTCGCGCCCCGCCTGACCGGCACGACAAGCTCAAGCGAATCTCCGACGCGCCGCACCTTCGCGCCTCGCATGGCGGCGGCATCGGCCTGTCCGTGCGGCAGTACGACGTGAAAGCCTTCGGAGTCTTGCCACGTTTGCGCGCGTCCGAGCGAGCCGTCAGCCGAGATGGAGACGACGTTGCCGCTCGTCGTCACGTCCGTGACTTTGACGGCTGCCTCCTTCTTGTCGCGCTGCTGCGCGTGCGGGATGTCGGGCATCGAGAGCGCGAGCGACGCGCCGAGCGCGGCAACTAAACCGAGCCGCACGCAGCGCGTGACCACGGGGCTTTCAATCGGCGAATTCTTCTGAACGGCATGATCGTGTCGAGAGCTTTGCTTATTCATAGTCTTTTATTTCTGACGGGCGGGAGTGCCCACGGGCTGGGTGAGACGTGGAGTCGTTCGGGGTTACGGGGCCGGGGAGCGGGGCTGCCGGCTCGCGCGCCCGACTAAAGTTGACTCACGTAGGTTTTAAGGTGTGACCTTCAGCGTTGTTCGTCGCTGAACTTGTAACCGATGCCCCAGACGGTCAAGACCATCTGCGGATTTTCGGGGTTGTCCTCGATCTTGGCTCGCAGGCGGTTGATGTGCGAGTCAATCGTTCGGTCGTAGCCTTCGTAGGAGTAATCCCAGATTTTCTCCAGAAGGTACTTGCGCGGGAAGACGCGGCCCGGGTTTGAGGCGAAGAGCCTGAGCAGCTCGAACTCTTTGGGGGTAAGCTCAACGAGCCGGTCGCCGACCGTCACCTCGCGCTTGGCCGGGTCAATGCGTAGACGCCCGCGTGTAATCGGCGCGTCCTCGTTCGCCTCCGAACGCGATGCCGCGCGCACGCGGCGCATCACGCTCTTGATGCGCGCTTCAAGCTCGCGCAGTGAGAAGGGCTTGGTGATGTAATCGTCCGCCCCCATCTCAAGGCCGAGCACTTTGTCAACTACGTCGTCCTTCGCCGTCAGCATCAGGATCGGGATGTACGCGGCCTTCTCGCGAAGCTCGCGACAAACGGCCAGCCCATCCATCTTGGGAAGCATCAGGTCTAGGACAATCGCGTCGGGCCTATCGTTCAAGGCCGACTGCACTCCCGACAAACCGTCCTCCGCCGTCCGCACCTCGTAGCCCGCACGCGAGAAATACTCGCTGATGGCTTCGAGAATTTTCTCGTCGTCCTCGATGACGAGGAGATTGAGCTTGCGTTCGTTCGCCTCTGGCTTTTCCTCACCTGAGTCCTTCGCTCTGGAAGTATTGGCGGGTGATTTAATGGTCATCGTGGAACGATTCGGAGAAGGGCGAAGCGCGAGGCTTGCCGGATAGGCGCCACAGGTAAAGGCGGGCGACGCCACTGCCATACAGAACTATAACTAACAAACCGACTAAACTCAAGCAATAAGTTATCTTTAGCCCCGGCGCTTATCCAAAAGCGAACGGGGAGAAATATTTGCGGCGACGGCTGTTCGCGCTGAAGTGCGTTTTCAGCACGGCCACTCAGCCGCAAGTGGCTTTCAAAGATGCCCCGCCTGTGATATTTACAGGGCGCGGGCCGAAGTTATCGGCCCGGCTACTTTTTAACCAAACCCGGACGACTAAATCTCAGGAGTTCTATGACAAACGAAGAGAGACAGGCGCTCGTCGCGCAATACAAGGCCGGCTACGACGAAGTCGCAAACAGCCTCGAAGGATTCCCCGAAGAGCATTTGACCGCGCGCCCCCTGCCCGGCAAATGGAGCGCACGCGAGATCGTCCAGCACCTCGCCGACAGCGAGATGAACAGCGCCATCCGCCTGCGAAAGCTTCTGACCGAAGACGACCCGCAGATTCAAGGCTACGATCAGGAAGACTACGCCGCGCGCCTCCATTACAACGAGCGCGACATGGCCCCCGCGCTCGACGCCCTTCGCGGCGCGCGCGCGACGACCGGCCAACTCCTCGACGCGATGAGCGAGGACGACTGGGCGCGCGCCGGCACGCACTCCGAGTCCGGTCGCTACACCGCCGAGAACTGGCTCACCATCTACGCCGCACACGCGCACAACCACGCAGCGCAGATTCGTCGCCTTCGGGAAGCAATTGAAAACCGTGACAGGTGACAAGTGACAGGTGACAGGTAAGAACTGACTCTCATCCTGTCACCTGTCACTTGTCACCTGTCACGGCTTTTATTCCTTGACAAGAATTGAGAGCCGCGCGCACAATCGCGGCTCGCTTCGGGCACTTCGTCTTTCACTTCAAACGACGCCGAAAAGAAATCGTCACATGACCGCCACTCGAACAGTCGCTGAGACTTCCCTCCCCAAGCTCAAGCTCCTGCGGCGGGGCAAGGTGCGCGACGTTTACGAGGTTGACGACGAACGCCTTCTCGTCGTCGCCACCGACCGCATCTCAGCCTTCGACTGCATTCTGCCGACGCAGATCGAGCGCAAAGGCGAAGTCCTCACCGCGCTCTCGCGCTTCTGGTTCGAGCGGCTCGCGCACATCACGCCGCACCACCTCATTACGACCGACATCGAACGGATGCCCGACGACGTGCGCGAAAACGCGGACGCGCTTCGCAATCGCTCGATGCTCGTCCGACGCACAGAGGTCTTCCCCGTCG
>DASQLL010000423.1:0-4104 GCA_035630035.1 Pyrinomonadaceae bacterium
CACCGACACTTTTTACGGCCTCGGCGTAGACCCATTCAACTGTGACGCGCTCCTCACGCTTAACGATCTTAAAGGCCGGGATGGCAAGCCCATACTCGTCCTCGTCAGCGACCTCGAAGCAGCCGGGCGGCTACTCGCGCATCGGTCGCGAGCCTTCGACGCTTTGAGCGCGAGACACTGGCCCGGCGCGTTGACGCTAGTCGCCGCGGCACGGCCCGAAGTGCCGGAACTTCTCACTGCGAACACAGGCTCGGTCGGCGTGCGACTGCCGGACGACGAAGAGGTGCGCGCTTTCGTGCGCGCGTGCGGCGGCCTTCTAACGGCCACGAGCGCCAATCCCGCCGGACGACCTCCCGCGCGCACAGCCGCGGAAGTCGCGCGCTACTTTCAAAACGAAACAGACCTTCTCATCATTGACGGCGGCGAGTCGCGCTCCGAGCTTCCTTCGACGGTTCTTGACGCGCGCGGCCCGCGCCTCATACGCGAAGGCGTCGTGCCGCGAAGTGAGCTGGAAGAGACGCTGAGGGCAATCGGTGAGACGCTTGATTAATATTTTTAACTGTGAGACGCAGCCTCTCAAGAAATTATTGGAACGCCTAACCGGACTGTAGGGGCAGGGCAAGTCCGCGGCCCGCCGCTTCATTGAAATTCAACTCGCGTGTCAACGAACAACGGGCAGGGACAAGCCCTACCCCTACAGATTCTTCCAGCGTCATCGGTTTTCATAGACACTCTACATATAAAAAGGCGTCAGCCGATTACGCGAGCTGACGTTAACTATTGTTGCACGGTCACACTCCGAAGGAAGCTGTAATCGTTGCTCGCATCAACCTTGATGTTGCCGACCCCTTTGCGCGAGATGACCATAACGTCGGGATACCAGAGCGGGATCATCGGCAGGTCGCGACTGAGTATCTGCTGCGCCTGCGCGTAAGACGCCTTCGCTTTCTCGCGGTCGAGCGTGTTCATGGCCTCGTCAATGGCACGGTCGAATTCGGCGTTTCGGTAGCGGCCACGGTTTCTCGCGGCGGTGCGCGCGGCGGATGGAATCTCGCTGCTGTGGAACAGGTCGCGCAGGAAGACGGGGTCTTGATTGCCGCCGACCCAGCGCAGCGTCATCATCTCGAACTGCCCGTTGGAGAGTTGCGGCAGAAGCGTGTTCGTCTCAAGCGTCTCGATCTCTACGGGGATGCCGACGCTCTTGAGCGCGTTTTGAATGACGCCCGCGTACTGGCTCGTGGCCGAGTTGCCCGAAGTGATCTTGAAAGAGATGGGCTTGTCGAAGCGCATTCGCGGGCCGTCGCCGTCGGGGTCGGGCATGCCCGCTTCGTCGAGTAGTTGTTTGGCGCGCGCAGGGTCGAAGGCGTACTTCTGCGACGCATCATAGGCCCAAGAGCTTTCGGGCAGAATCGAGTGCGCGATACGCGCTTGACCGAGCATCAGGTCGCGCACGATGGACTCGCGGTCAATCGCGTAGGCGATGGCCTGACGCAACTTGACGTTATTCAAAGGCGGTCGCTCGACGTTAAAGCCCAAGTAGACGATGTTCGCGCCGGGGAACTTTTCGACTTTGAGTTTCGAGTCCTGTCCGAGAAAGTTGAACGAGTCGGGCGAGAGGTTCGACGCGCCGGGGGCGATGTCAATGCGTCCGCTCTGCAATTCCGCCTGCAAAGTGTTCGCGTCGAGAATCGTCCGCACGCGCAGCTCTTTAATCTGCGGTGCGCCCTGCCAGTAGTTTTCGTAAGCGGCGAGGTCAACGACCTGCTGCGACTCGTCGTAGCCCACGAACTTGAAAGGGCCGGAGCCGACGGGGCGAGTCTTCTGCGCGTCCGCGCTCCCCTGCGGGATGATCGGGACGGAGACGAGATTCCCCAGAAGCGAAAGCCAAGGCTTGCGTAGACGTATGACGAGCGTAAGGGCGTCCGGGGTTTCGACCGCGACGATGTAAGGTTGGGAAGTGTTGGCGGGAGCGCCGCCGCCCGCTCTATTCGTGTTCGCCTTCTCCCCGCCTGCCCCTGCCGTCGGCACGGACTCGAAGAAGGGCGCTGCTTTCTTCTTTTTTGAAGCGAAGAGACTATCGAGCGTGTACTTCGCATCGGCTGAAGTCAGCGGCTTGCCGTCGTGGAAAGTCACTTTGTCGTTGAGCGTGAAAGTGACCGTCTTGCCGTCTTCCGAAGTCTTGTAATCGGAGGCGAGGTCGCCGACGTACTCGAACTTCTCGTTCTTGCGAAGGAGCGAATTGAACATCAACTGTCGAAGGCGCTCGCTGGCGGCGTCCGTGCCGTCGAGCGGATCGAGCGTCGCGGGGTTCGCATCGAGGACGGTCACGAACTGCGTCCTTCCGCTGTCTCCTCCGCGACAGCCCGCAAGAATGAGCAGGGCGATTGCTAGCAGCGAGAGCATGGCGACGAAGACTTTGCGAGACGGCATCAGAGTTTGCCTCCGTAAACGTAATTGAGCTTGCGGTTCAGCTCCGCGACTTCCATCGAAAGCTCCTGAAATCGCTTCGGGTTGAAGGGGAGAGGTGTTTGCGCCAATGCTTTGAAGGCTGCGATGCGCTCGAGCGATGCCTCGATGCGCTCGCTCGAAAGCTCACCCTCGCGCGCGGCCTTTAGAAGCGCGTCGTAGGCGCGGCGAATCAGGTCGGGCCTCGCGCAGATGAGCAGCATGTCCTCGCCCGCTAGAATCGCGCGCAGCGCGGCCTCCTCGATCTCGCAGTGCTTCGCAATCGCGCCCATCTCAAGGTCGTCCGTCAGAACGAGACCTTCGTAACCAAGCTCTTCGCGCAGCAGCACGGTAACGATCTGCGGATTTATCGAGGCGGGGACGAGCCGCCCTCCTGCGATGCCGCGGTTGATGTCTATGTTCGGGAATCCGCCGTGGCTGATCATGACGGCCTTGACCATGTTGTCTTCGCGCTGGAACAGCTCGATGTAGGGCGCTAGGTCTTGAGCCAGAAGGTCGTCGTGCGTCAGATGTATGACGGCCATCTCTTCGTGCGTGTCCACCTCGCCCGCGCCGATGCCCGGAAAATGTTTGGCGCATCCCAGAAGGCCCGACCCTTGCAAGCCGCGCAGGTAGACCATCGTGTAGCCCAAGACCTCGCCCGGCGAGCGACCGAACGAACGCGAGTAGAGGCCGTTCGAGAGAAGGTCTCGGTCTTCCGTCATGATGGACATGACGGGCGCGAAGTTCATGTTGAAGCCGAGAAGGCGGAGCGCCTCGCCCGTGATTCGCCCGTGGGCGCGCGCCGCCGCGAGATCGCCGTGCTGGCGTATGACGCGAGCGGCGGGCATCGGCGTGCAGATTTTCCGAAGGCGATCAACGAGGCCGCCCTCCTGATCTATGCCGAATAGCGGCTCGACCGGGAGTAGAGCGCGGACGCCGTCCAGAAGGCCGCGTAGCTGCGCGGGGGCGGCCACGTTGCGACCGAAGATGATGACGCCGCCGGGCGTAATCTGCTCGACGAGAGCGCGCGCCTCGGCGTCAAGCTCCGTGCCCGGAAGCCCTATGTAGAGCAGTTGTCCGATTTGCTGTTCGAGGGGGAGCGACTGAAGGGTTTGGAAGTCGGTCATGTATTAGACGATTCTGTTCTTCAATCCCAGAAGGATTTGGCGCAACTCATCCGCCGTAAGATTTTCTACATCAACGCCGCGAAGCTCGTCAAGGATGCTCTGGTTGACCGAGTCGAAAAGTGTGAACTGAGCGGCGAGCGCGCGACGACCGACGCGCGAGGCCGCGCGCGTCAGAGCGTCCGCGCCGTTCTTGTCGGCGTCCGCGACCGCACGCGGCCCCTTTTCGTCAGCAGCACTTTCGGCGAACACGTTATGCTCGTACATCTCAAGCTTCGTGAGAACTTCGCGAGCGCGCGCAAGAACCGTCGGCGGGAGTCCCGCGAGGCGAGCCACCTCGATGCCGTAAGACTTCGACGCGCGCCCGCGCTCGATGCGGTAGAGGAAGATGACTTCGCCATCGCGCTCGGCAACACGAATCTGATAGTTCTGCGCGCCCGGCAGACGTTCGGCAAGCTCGGTCAGCTCGTGATAGTGCGTCGCGAAAAGCGTCTTCGCGGCGTTCTCCGGCGAGTCGTGCAGGAATTCGGCG
>DASQLL010000424.1:0-5999 GCA_035630035.1 Pyrinomonadaceae bacterium
GTCGCCGAACAGCGAAGCCGCTTCGGCAGCGCGCTCGCTGCCTTGTTTGGCTTCCAGCACGAAGCAGCCGCGTTTGTAGAGGTCAATCCGCCCCGCGCTGGTGCTTCCGTCGGGGTTGTGAAAAGTGACCGCGCGCTCGAACACGTATGCGTTCCGCGCGTCGTCGGCCTGCGCCGGCTCAGGGCGCGCAACGCCGAGCAAGTCGCAAAGCTCGTTCAGAAAAGATTGAAAGTTCGACCGCTCGGCAGCGGCAGAGTTTTTCCAGCGCGCGATGAAGTCTGCAACGGTAGCCACGTCTATGTTTGAAGCCATGAGGTGAATCAGTTTAACCGGACAGACCGGCATGATACGCAGTATTATCCTGCGTGTCACCTGTTGCTTGCAGCATAAGAAAAAGCTCGGTTATTCTGAGCTTGAAATGCCCACCGTCCTCAGACAAGATGGTTTCGACGTGATGATCTATACGGACGATCATCCACCCGCGCACGTTCATGTGTGGAAGGCCGGAGGCGAATTAGTCGTTAATCTGGGCGATAACGACACGCCACCGTCAATCCGTAGCGGCAACGGCAGGATGCCGTCCAGAGAAGCCCGAAGAGCGGTAATCATAGTTGAGGACAATCAGCAAGCTTTACTCGCAAGATGGAGAGAAATACATGGCTAAGTGGAGAATGAGCGACGAAGAGTTCGAGCGGCAATTCGCCGAGGCGACCAAGCGCGGCGAAGAAGCAATGAGGACGGAGCCGCGCGCAGTCTCGGCGCGCTACGACCGCAGGCGCAAGCGCATCGTCGTCGAGCTGATTGACGGCTGCACGTTTATGTTTCCGCCCGAACTGGCGCAGGGGTTGGCCGGGGCCTCCGCCGAAGACCTCTCGGACGTGCGCGTGATGGGGCCGGGCTTCGCGCTCGGTTGGGACAAACTGGATACGCATTTCAGCGTCGCCGGTTTAATGTCGGGGCGCTTCGGCAACGACGCTTGGATGGCTCAACTCGCGGAGCGTCGCAGCCGCAGGGCTACGAAACGCAAAACGATTCCCACACGCGCCGCCGATAAAAAGGCGAGCCGCCCGCGCAAGACAGAATCGTAACGCTCTGCCTGCTTGACGTTCCATGAATTAAGAAAAGCCCGGGTGTCCGGGCTTTTCTCTTTGGTCGAAATGACGGGATGCTTTACAGGGGATTATTTTGCAGCCGCCGAAGTTTTCTTGCGCTGGTTCGGCAGCACGCCCGCGTCCACGGTCTCGCCTTTGCGCGAGATGACCTGAAAGTGCATCTGGTCTTTGACTATCTCGACGAGCATGAAGGACATGTCCGCGTCGTATGCCTTCTCCGTTAGCGGTGAGCGATCCTTTACGTCGCCGGGGCGGAGCTTGCCGCCCGCGCCGGAGATGAAATAGTAGATGCCTTTCTGCGGCTTGACGCGCTCGTAGAAATGCTCGTGGCCGGCCAGCACGACGTTAACGCCGTGTTTGACGAATATCGGCTCGACGACTTCGCGCAGCTCGGTGTCGGAGCCGTGTTTGCCGCCCGACGAGTACGGAGGATGATGGAAGTATGCGATCTTCCACTCGGAGGTGTCCTGCGCGAGCTTATCCTCCATCCACTTCACCTGCTTCTTGTCCATGTAGTTGCTGTTCAGGCAGTAGAAGCTGACGCCGCCCTTCTTGAAGTTGTAATACTCCTCGCCGTTCATGTTGAAGTGCTCGTAGAAGCGCTGGTTCGACTCGTCGTGATTGCCGAGCGTGGCGTAGAACTTCACTTTCTGGTCGAGCAGCGACCTGTAAACGTCCTCGAACTTGTTCTTATAGTCCGTGGCCTTTTCGCTGCCGTAGAGGTTGTCGCCCATCATCAGCGCGAACTCGAAGGGGAAAGCTCCGTGGTAGCGCAGGAGCAGGTCGGCCAACTCCTTCTGCTTATTGCTGCCCGTTCCGGTGTCGCCGATGACGAGGAACTTGACCGAGCCATCCTTCAAAGGCAGGCTGAGGCTGACGGGCACGGCGGCGAGCGTCGCCCCCACGCGTTGGCCGGAAGCAGGCTTTTGACTGTAAACATCGCCCGCGACTCCGGCGAAAATAAGCGCGGCGACGGCGATGACTGAAGCGATGAGCCGTTTCATACTTTATCCTCTCTAGCGCATGTCTAAGGCAGCGCGTCCGTCATGTAATCAACGATCAATCCGTTCTCCCTGTCAACGAGCAGCATGTTGCGCCCGACGAAGCGATACCGTAACTGCTTCGGCAGTTGCGGCAGACGCAGGAGGAGCGTGGGCGGCATCTCTACCGCCTCTTTGTTCGCGGGGTAAGCGAAGTTGACACGAACGGGGACGCCCTGCGTCTCGGCCTCGAAGACCGTCTCGCGCAGTTCCGCGCGGTCGCGCCCCTTGAACTCGTCCTTGAGCGTCGCGCGTATAAAGCTTGCGATGTCGGGCTTGAAAATCTGGCCGTGCTTCGCGCCTGCCCTCGCAGCCATCATCCTCTCCTGAAAGGTCGTCTTGTGCGCCTCGATCTGTTCGGGCGTAGCGTCCTTCGAGAGCTTCGGCATCTTCTTCTCCACGCGCTCGCGCATCTTCACATATTCTTTCACGCGCTTATCGAAGGCGGCGACGGTCTGCTTGTCTTTAGCCGACAGGACGGGTTGAGCGCTCTGACTCTGCGCGGCTGTTGTCTGCGCCGGAGTGGACGCGGGCAGTGCGAGTGTCAGGCACAGTGTTAATGTCGCGCCGATTGCGGAGGCGCTTCGGATTGGCATAGCGTGTTTCATCGGCAGACATAAAGAGCAAACACGATACCAAAGCGGCGTAGCGCCGACTGTTTTTCAGAGGCCGGTTAAAAGTTGAGACTCCAACGGATACGCCGACTCGGAATTAAGCCTTGAACTGTGCGCGCCGGAGGAGACGAACGCTTGTGGGACACTCGACATGGGCACGAAGCGGATACGTTACCTCTAATTCTCTGAGTAGGCAGGACTGAAATGTTGTAAGGCAGGTCTGCACCATAACGATACGACAAACATGCTCTCCGAATATCCTCGACGGAAGCGGCCCGGCCTCATGTAACTAACTGATGTTGCGCTGCTCTAAGCGTTGGTTGGCTTTGTTTCACGGCGCTGGCATGCGAAACGCATACCAGACTGCTGTTTTGGATCGTTAGAAGTTATGCAGATGAAGGCGAAAAGGCGGAAACGCGACCGTCAGGGAGCGTGCCCGGTTACAAATACACGCTCCCTGACGGTCGCGTTTCTGCCTTCTGTGTAATGTAAATAGAGAACTGAACAACTTATCCCCTTGAGTAGTTACAGGAGGATTGTTCAATGCGAGTATCAAAAAAAATAACCTTAACGGGTCTTCTATTGATAGCCTTCAGTTTAAGTTTCCCTCCGGCTGCCTTCACACAGAAATCAAAAAAAGTTAAAGAAGCGAAAGAGTCAACGGCTACCCCTGTGCTCTGGCGCGACCCGGGCGATGTTTCCACGCGCGACCTGCGCTACGGCCCCGGCTCGCCTGACCTTGCGCCCCTCGGCCCGTTCACATTCGTCGAAGAGGAGAAGAAGGGCGAGTCGCCGAAGTTCAACGTCAGCGACTCGAAGGGAGTGCTTTGGAGCGTCAAGCTCGGCGAAGAAGCGCAGGCCGAGACCGTCTCGACGCGGCTCGTCTGGGCGGTCGGGTACTTTGCCGAGGAGTCTTACTACTTCGACGAGGCGCGAATCGAAAACCTGCCCACACTCTCGCGCGGGCAGGAATACGTCGCCGCCGGCGGCGTTGTGCGCGGGGCGCGCTTCGAGCCGAAGCGCGCGCACATGAAGCGCGGGCCGACGTGGGGCTGGAGCAAGAACCCTTTTGAGGAGTCTCGCGAACTGAGCGGGCTGAAAGTCTTGATGATCCTGCTCAACAACTTCGACGCGCGCGAAGAGAACAACCGCGTCATCTACGCCGACGCGTCCGTGCGCGAGGCGCATCACTACGTCACCGACCTCGGCGCGACGCTGGGGCGCGCGGGGGGCTTGGGCGGCAAGCGTACGAAGAACAGCCTTGAGGACTTCCTCTCGACGAAGTTCGTCCGCGGCGTTGACGAGCGCGACGGCGTGGTCGAGTTCGACTACGACACGCGCCCGCGCGGGTTCGGGCATCTGGCCGTCCTACATCCTCTCTACTACCGCGGCGAGGTCAAGAAGGAGAAGGCAATGCGCGGCATCCCCGTCGGGCACGCGCGCTGGATCGGCTCGCTGCTCTCGCGTCTGACGGACGAACAACTCCGCGACGCCTTCCGCGCGGCGAGTTACGACGAGGCGACGATGGAACTTTACGTACGCGCATTGCGCGAGCGCATCAATCAGCTCACACGGTTGTAGAGCGTCCGCGTCTCTGCTCCAAACTAAACGTGTCGGTCGCCGACCACGAAGGAATCTGAGCCGAAAGGAAGTAGATCAAATGAGGGATAAAGTTTCTCCACGCAGGCGGACAGTTCGCTCGTCGCTCGCCTTAGCAATCATGCTGGTCATGAGTCTTTCGTCTTCCGCGCTCGCCGTACAAGAGGAGAAGAAAAAGAAGAAAGAGGTGCCACAGGGGACGCCCGTCCTTTGGCGCGAGCCTGCGGACATAGCCTCGCGCGACCTCTTCCACGGGCCGGGCGGTGAGCAGATGAAGCCCGACCTCTCCCGCGTCACCTTTATAAAGGAGGAGAAGGGCGGCTACTCGAAGAAGTATCGCGTCAAGGACGGAGCGGGGCGCGTATGGGTTGCGAAGCTCGGCAAGGAGGCGCAAAGCGAGACCGCCGCGGTGCGGCTCGTCTGGGCCGTAGGCTACGTGAGCGAGATCAACTACCTCGTCCCGAAGGTTACAATCGAAGGCAAGGGCACGTTCGAGAACGTCCGCTTCGAGGCGCGGCCCGAAGGCGTCGAGCGTCTCGACGAGTGGAGGTGGGACAGCAACCCCTTCGCGGGCAAGCGCGAGCTGCAAGGGTTGAAGGTGCTGATGTCCCTGCTTGAGAACTGGGACCTCAAGGACTCGAACAACCGCGTGCTGCTCGTGCGCGGCGCGGACGGCAACGAGCTGCGTTACATCATCAGCGATCTGGGCACGACGTTCGGCAAGGCGAGCGGTTCAGGCTCGCCGATGGCGCTGCTGCGAAACGTCAAGGGCAGCCGGAACGAGCCTGAGGATTACGTCTCGGACAAGTTCATCGAGCGGGTCGAGGGCGACCGCGTTCGACTGCACTACAGCGGCAAGAACCCCGCGATGATGCAGAGCATCACCGTGGCCGAGGCCGAGTGGATCGGAGACTTGCTCTCGCGTCTGAGCGACCGGCAGATAGAGGACGCCTTCCGCGCGGCGAACTACAGCGCCGATGAGGTGCGGCTTTTGGCCGAGGCCGTCCGCAAGAGGATCAACGAGTTGGTCGGCCTTCAAGGCGGCGCGACGAGTGGAATACGCCAACAATGAGCCGCCGGAGGACGGAGATATCTTTGCACCTTAGAGACAATCATAACTCCCTAGCCGGGCAATCATATCTTCCTCAATTCGCCCCAGCTTCGGTCAAACATAGGTGATTATCTACTTGACACGGGGTAAGCCTTCCTGTATTATGTTCCCGTGTTCAGCAATCCTCAGATTCCGACGCTTTTGACTCCCGCTTATCGGGCTTCTCGCCCCGCGCAATCTCTCTCAACTTCTCTGCCAGTTCCGGCGCGAGCGCATAATCAAGCAACTCGTCACTCGTCATTTCAATCGGTTGTTTCTTCTCTTGTTTCTCGTCAGTCATAGGAGACTCCTATCATGGCAAAGCGTGTAGCCAAAAAGCAGCCGCAAGGCGACATGGACTTGATGAAGCTGTTCGCGCAGTTCGGCACGGATGAACACTGCCGCATCGCTCTTGAGAAACTTCGCTGGCCTGACGGCGTGAAATGCCCGCGCTGCCAATCGGATAAAATCTCGCGCGCATACAAGCGCAATCAGTTTGAGTGCGAGCCGTGCGGATACCATTTCTCCGTTACAGCCGGAACGA
>DASQLL010000425.1:0-2584 GCA_035630035.1 Pyrinomonadaceae bacterium
GGTGAGCGCGACGGACGCGAGCGTTTTCGTCGCGATCCCGCTCTTGCTCGCCGCGGTGGCGCTTCTGGCTTGTTACGTCCCCGCGCGCCGCGCGACGAGGATTGACCCGCTCGCCGCGCTGCGGTACGAATGAAAGGAAGAAGAAAGTAGACAGTAGGCAGTAGCCAGTAGCCAGTAGGTCGTTCGACGAAACTTGACGCTTGCACCGCGGCTACGCGAATGAGATAGTTTTTCTACTGACTACTGGCTACTGCCTACTGTCTACTAACTACTATGCCGCGCGTACTGATTGCAGATGACCAGCCAGCCGTGATCGAGGCGTTGCGCCTTCTTTTGAAGGGCGAGGACTTCGAGATCAAGGCCGTGGCCTCGCCGTCCGACGTTGCCGACGCGCTCGCGCGGCAGCCGTTCGATGTCGCGCTCATTGACTTGAACTACACGCGCGACACAACGTCGGGGGAGGAGGGTTTGGACTTGCTCGCGCGCCTGCGTGAGCTGGACCCGACGCTCCCCGTCGTCGTGATGACGGCGTGGGGCAGCGTCGAGCTTGCGGTCGAGGCGATGCAGCGCGGCGCGCGCGACTTCGTGCAGAAGCCGTGGGACAACACGCGGCTGCTCACGATACTCCGCACGCACGCGGAGCTTGCGCGCGCGCTTCGTAGAGGGGCGCGGCTCGAAGCCGAGAACCAGATGCTCCGCGCGGACGGCGGCGACGACGGCGCGCGCCCGCTCCTCATCGCCGAGTCCGAAGCGATGCAGCCAGTCCTTGAGCTTGTGCGGCACGTCGGCCCTTCGGACGCCGCCGTCCTCATCACGGGCGAGAACGGCAGCGGCAAGGAGGTCATCGCGCGCACGCTCCACGCGCTCTCGCACCGCGCCGCCAAGCCCCTCGTCACGCTCAACGCGGGCGCGCTCTCCGAAGGAACTTTCGAGAGCGAGCTGTTCGGCCACGTCAAGGGCGCGTTCACCGACGCGAAGAGCGACCGCGTGGGGCGCTTCGAGCTGGCCGACGGCGGCACGCTCTTTCTGGACGAGATCGCGAACGTCCCTCCGAACCTTCAGCCGAAACTTCTGCGCGTGCTTGAGACGGGCGAGTTCGAGCGCGTCGGCTCGTCGCAGACCAGACGCGTTGACGTGCGCGTTCTGTCGGCGACCAACGCCGACTTGAAGGAGGACGCAGCCGCGGGCCGCTTCCGCCAAGACCTTTTCTTCCGCCTCAACACGGTCGAGATTCACCTGCCCCCTCTGCGCGAGAGGCCCGAAGATATAGAGCCTCTGGCCGCTCACTTCCTGCGCCTGCACGCGCAACGCTACAGGAAAAATCTGTCGGGCTTCGAGCCTGCGGCGCTCGCCGCGCTGCGCGCATACGCTTGGCCGGGCAACGTCCGCGAACTCGATCACGTAATGCAACGCGCCGTACTGCTCGCGCGCTCGGACGAGGTGAAGACGGCAGACCTCGGCCTTCAGGCAGCGCGCGAGACGGGCGAGCGGCGTCTCGAAGAGATGAGCCTCGAAGATGTCGAGCGCCTGCTGATTCAAAAAGCCCTCAAGCGTTTCGGTGGCAACGTCAGCCAAGCGGCGGAGACTCTGGGCCTCAGCCGCAGCGCGCTCTACCGACGCATGCAGAAGTATGAAATCTGAAGAGCAGGCGACGAGCGCAGCGCCCAACGAGGTCGTCGGCGCGGTCGCGCCTGTGCCGACGCGCACCTCCTCTCCGTCCGCGCCCGCCGACTCGTCGCCGCCCGTGCCGAAGAAGTCTCCGACAGCGACTCTTTCATCGAAGCCCTCCCGCCCTCAGTCGAAGCAGAAACGTCCCGCCGTGCGCGAGCCTGCGAGCCACGAGCGGCGCGTGCTTGTGATGACGCTCGCCGCGGGCGCGCCCGCAGTCTTCATCTCGCTCATACTGCTTTGGACGGGCAGCTACACGCCGAAGGTCTTCTGGACGCTGGCGACTTTCATCGTATGCTTCTGGCTCGGCTTCTCGTTCGCGGTGCAGGGGCGCGTCGTGCGGCCTCTGCAAACGGTCTCGAACCTTCTAGCTGCGCTGCGCGAGGGCGACTACAGTTTCCGCGCGCGCGGCGGTAGCGGCATGGACGCGCTGAGCGAAGTCATACGCGAGATCAACGCGCTCGGCGGGACGTTGCGCGAGCAGAGGGTCGGCGCACTGGAAGCGACCGCGCTTCTGCGGACGGTGATGTCGGAGATTGACGTGGCGGTGTTCGCCTTCGACCCCGAAGGCCGCCTGCGGCTCGTCAACCGCGCGGGCGAGCGCCTGCTCGCGCAGTCGTCATCGCGCGCAGTGGGGCGCACTGCCGAAGAGCTTGGTCTGGACGACTGTCTGCGCGTGCGCGAACGGGACGCGGCGCACACGCTCGCCAAAGCCTTCCCCGGCGACGGCGGTGTGTTCCGTCGCTGGGGCGTGCGCCGGAGCGCTTTCCGCGAGCGCGGCGTGCCGCATCAACTTCTCGTCATCTCAGACCTGAGTCAGCCGCTTCGCGCGGAGGAGTTGAAGGCTTGGCAGAGGATCGTGCGCGTGCTGGGCCACGAGCTGAACAACTCGCTCGCGCCCATCAAGTCAATCGCG
>DASQLL010000426.1:0-18637 GCA_035630035.1 Pyrinomonadaceae bacterium
GCGATTCTTGTCTTTGACTCCAGACTCCAGACTCCAGACTCCAGACTTTTTTGGAGAAAGATAATGAAGAGACTGTTGACACTAGCAATCTTACTAACGCTGCCCGGCGCGGTCGCCGTGGCGCAGACGCGCGCGGGTCAGGAGACGCTCATACGCAACGCCACCGTCCTGACCGTCTCGCGCGGCACGCTTGAGGGCACGGACGTTTTGATCCGAAACGGCAAGATAGCCGGCGTCGGGAAGAACCTGAAAGCCTCGGACACTGCGCGCGTGATAGATGCGACGGGCAAGTTCCTTCTGCCCGGCATCATTGACGCGCACTCGCACACGATGATGGACGGCTCGGTCAACGAATGCACCAAGAGCGTCACCTCGATGACGCACACGAAGGACATTCTTAACCCGACCGCCATCGGCATCTACCGCGAGCTTGCAGGCGGCACGACCGCAGCGCTCTTGTTGCACGGCTCGTGCAACTCCATCGGTGGCATGAGCACGACCGTCAAGCTCAAGTGGGGTCATCCTGCCGCGGACTTCCCCGTCCCCGGCGCGATGCCCGGCATCAAGTTCGCGCTCGGCGAGAATCCGAAGCGCTCGAACTTCAACTTGCCCGGCTTAGAGCGGCGCTACCCGGCGACGCGCATGGGCGTCGAAGAGACGATACGCGACGCCTTCACGCGCGCGCGCGACTACAAGCGCGACTGGGACGAGCATCGCGCCGCCACCACGCGCGGCGCGAAGAACTTGATACCGCCGCGCCGCGACCTTGAGCTTGAGCCGCTCGTCGAGATACTCGAAGGCAAGCGCTACGTCCACGCGCACTGCTACCGCGCCGACGAGATTCTGATGCTCATCAATGTCGCCGACGAGTTCGGCTTCAAAGTCCGAACCTTCCAGCACGTCCTCGAAGGCTACAAGGTCGCCGCCGAGATCGCGCGCCACGGGGCGGGCGCTTCGAGCTTCGCGGACTTCTGGGGCTACAAGATGGAGGCCTACGACGCCATCCCGCACAACGCCGCGATCATGACGCGCCACGGCGTCGTCGTCTCGATCAACTCCGACTCGGACGAGCGCGCGCGCCGGCTCAACATTGACGCCGCGAAGATGATGCGCTACGGCGGGCTGACCGAAGAGGAAGCTCTGAAGACCATCACGCTCAACCCCGCCATACAGCTCGGCATAGACTCGCGCACCGGCTCGATTGACGTTGGCAAGGACGCCGACGTAGTCGTCTGGAGCGCGCACCCGCTTTCGGTCTACTCGCACGCCGAGCTGACCTTCGTTGACGGCGAGCTGCTTTTCGACCGTCAGGCGGACATCGCGCGCCGCCCGCAGCTCGAAGCCGAGCGCAAGACGCTTGAGCAGGCCGACGCGAACAAGGCTCCCGCGCAGGGCGGCACTCCGCCCCGCCCGCCCGCGGCCATCCGCCGCGCGTACACGCACGACGACGACATACAAGACGAGCAGGAGGACGACCAGCGATGAAGACAAACACACGCTTCGCAGCGAGTGACATGGCGCGGCTCTACGTGCGGGACGCGTCGCGCCGCCTCGCCGCGCTCGTCGCCGTCGCCCTCCTCGCACTGCTTCCGCTCTCGCGCGCCGCGAGCGCGCAGGACACGGATCGCACCGACTCGCAGATGACGAACACGCCCGCGCCCACATACGTTATCCGCAACGCGCGCATCGTCACCGTCAGCGGCGCGGACATAGACGGCGGCTCGCTCGTCGTCAGCGGCGGTCGCATCACGGCGGTCGGCGCAAATGTCACAGCCCCCTCGGGCGCGCAGGAGATTGACGCGCGCGGCCTAACGGTCTACCCCGGCATGATTGACATCGGGACGAACATGGGCCTCTCGGAAATTTCGGGCGGCGCGCCCGGCACGAATGACGTGCAGGAGCTTGGCGATATGAACCCGAACATCGCCGCCATCTGGGCCGTCAACCCGCACAGCTCGCACATCGCCGTGACGCGCGTCGCGGGCGTGACGAGCGTGCTTTCGCTTCCCGGAGGCGGCGTGATTTCGGGGCAGGGCGCGATCATCAACCTCGCAGGCTCAAGCCCGCGCGAGATGGCCGTCGTGCCGCAGGCCGCGCTCATGGTCGAGTTCCCGCGCGTAGGCGGCGGTGGGGGCTTCGCCGCATTCCTCGCCGCACAGCAGGGCATCACGCAGGACGCGCTCGCGCAGCGCGACCGCCGCGTCGAAGAGATCAGGCGCATGCTTCGCGAAGCCGAAGTCTACGGGCGCGCGCAGGACGCTTACGCCAAAGACCCTAAGAACGTCCCGCGCCCCGACACCGATCTCAAGCTCGCAGCCCTCGTGCCTTACGCGCGCGGCGAGCGGCCCGTCATCTTCCGCGCCGAGCGCGAGCGCGACATACGCGGCGCGATTCGCTTCGCCGAAGAGATGAAGCTCAAGGCCATCATCATCGGCGCGAGCGAGGGCTGGAAGGTCGCATCCTTCCTCAAGGAGAAGAACGTGCCCGTCATCCTCGACGGCGTGCTCAACCTGCCGCTGCGCGAAGACGACGCATACGACTCGCTCTTCGAGAACGCCTCGAAGTTGCAGGCCGCGGGCGTCCGCTTCTGCATCTCGACGGGCGACGCGGGCGCGCACGTCCGCGACCTCCCCTTCAACGCGGGCATGGCCGCCGCCTACGGCCTCCCGAAGTTGGAGGCGCTCAAGTCCGTCACGCTCTACCCGGCGCAGATCATGGGCGTCGCAGACCGCATGGGATCAATCGAGCAGGGAAAGCTTGCCAACCTCGTCATCACGGACGGCGACATCCTCGAAGCCCGAACCAACATCCGCCACCTCTTCATTGGCGGTCGGCAAATCCCCCTCGTCAGCCGTCACACGATGCTGAGCGACCAGTTCAAGGACAGGAAGTAACAGAAGGCAGTAGGCAGTAGGCAGTAGGCAGAAGGCAGTCAAGACGCTCCCGCGTTTCGACTGCCTTCTGCTTTGCGGCCTTCTGCCTTCTGCTTTCTGCTTTCTGCTTTCTGCCTTCTGCCTTCTGTTATTTCTGCCTTCTGCCTTCTGTTATTTCTGCACGGTGACTCGAAGCGGTTACGAAGGGGCGGCGTGCAGACTTGAAAACCCTGCCCGCAACGCGCTCGCACGAGATTCACAAACGAATTGCAACCACGTGGTGGTACGTTTCGGCTTATCGTCTTCGGAAAGCATCACTGCCCCGACAACTGTCTTAAAAAGCGCCTCGCTTAAGACCCACGTCATTAAGGTCGCAGTGAAACCTTAATCCATTCGATTCTAGGAGAGGGATAAGAGCATGAAGACCAAAGTGACACTCAGAATTTTTGTGGCGACCTTCGCGCTGGCATTAGCCTTCGCGCCCGCCACGTTCGCGCAGGACAGCACTTCGAGCGCGCCGCGCGCCTCGGTCGCCGCCGGCCAGAAGGTGAAACTCAAAGGCGCGGTCGTGAGCCGCAGCTCCGACTCGTTCGTGGTGCAGGACGCCGCGGGCGCGCAGACGACGGTTGTGTTAAATGATAAGACGAGCGTCAAGACGAAGGGCGGCTTCTTCGGCGGCGGCTCAAGGCTCGCGCTGACCTCGATCACGCGCGGCCTTCACCTTGAAGTTGATGGGCGCGGCGACTCTTCGGGCAACCTCGTCGCCGAGAAGATCAGGTTCAGCGACGCAGACCTGCGCACGGCGCGCACGCTCGAAGCCAACATCGTTCCGGTAGAGAGCCGCGTCGGCGCGTCGGAGAATCGTCTGGGCGAAGTCGAGCAGAACGCGCAGCGCATGTCGGGTCAGGTGGACGAGCTTGCGGCGGTCTCGAACGCGGCGCGCGGCGGCGCGACTGCGGCGCAGGAGACGGCTGACCGCGCCGTGGACGGCGTACGCGTCGCCAACGACCGCATCGCCTCGCTCGACGAGTACACGCCCGAGCAGAGCATCAACGTCAACTTCAAACTCCGCAGCGCCGTGCTGACGCCCGACGCGAAGACTTCGCTCGATGGCGTGGCCGAGTACGCCAAGAACGCCAAGGGCTTCATCATCGAAGTGACGGGCTTCGCATACGAGTCGAAGAACAAGAACGTCAACCGCCAGATCAGCCAGCAGCGCGCCGAGTCGGTCGTGCGTTATCTGGTCGAGAAGCACAACATCCCGCTCCGGCGGATTCTAACGCCGTTCGGCTACGGCGCCGCGAACCCCGTCGCCGACAACAAGACGCGCGAGGGCCGCGCCGAGAACCGACGCGCGGAGGTGCGCGTTCTCGTCAACCGCGGCGTCACGGGGACGCCGAGCGACGGCTCGAAGATTTCCACCGCGACGCCGGAATAACTCGCCCGCGTGGCGATAAACTACCGACCGAAGATAACGGAGGCCGTTCGCAAGCGGCCTCCGCTTTTTTTAGCGATGCGGAAGCCCGACCGTCAGGGAGGGCGTAGCATTAACGTAAGTGATACGCCCTCCCTGACGGTCGGGCTTCCGCATCGAGCCTGCTCGCTACCGCTCGCGGTACTGTTCGCGCGCTTATTGTCCCGCCAGCCTTCTTCCTTTATGCTGCCCTTCCGAACTCCACGCGTGAGAGCATCAACGTGCCGCAACCGACGCCCGAAGAACTACTCGACCGACTCGACGAACTGAAACGCCGCGCGGGCGCGCACAATCGCGCGCTCCTCAGAAGCGCGCTGGTCGAGGCCGCGCGCCGCGAGTTCGACACGGCGGCCTCGCTCATTCGCTTCCACGAAATTCTCCTCTTCCTGCGCGCATACCCGCAGAGCAGGATGCTTCTGCGGCAGACCGAAAAGATTCTCTCGTCCTTCAAGCGGCACGTGGACAAACTCCGCGACGCGGAAGCGGAAGACTTCTACGAATTCACCGAGCCTGAAGTCTCAGGCATCGCGGGCACGTACCTTTCCGCCGTCTTCAGCTACGAGATTGTGCGCTGGCTCGCCGCGCGCGCCCCTTCGCGCGTCCAAATAGATTGGGAGGGCTATGAAGAGACGGGGCAGCTCGCCGCGGTGCTTCCGCTCATGCTGCCACTGCTCGAAGAAGAGGTTTACGTCGAGAACCATTTTCCGCAAGAGGCGCTTTTGCGCGCCGCGAGGGGCGAAGGCCAAAGCGAGCTTGCGTGGCTGCTCCGCGGCTTCGAGCGTCTGGAGGTTTCGTACAGAGAGCGCGTCGCGCTCTTCGAGTCGCTGAAGCTCGCGGTGCGCTGGGAACTCGGCAACTCGACGGCCACGCGCACGCGCACGCGACGGCGCGTGCGAAAGATTTTCTACCACGACTCGCCGATGCTCGCGCGCCGCGACGTAGTGATAGCGCGTGAGCTTGATGACGGGTCGCCGCTGCGCGTCGAGAAACTCACGCGCGCCGAAGGGCAGAAGCTTCTCGACATGGGCCGCGAGACGATGACCGTGCGCTACCGCGAGCTGCACGGCTTCACATACGGCGACCCGCGAAGCGTTCGTCGCGTTGACGCGGGCCGCGGCGTCGAGCTGTTTCTTTGGGGTGTGCCCGCGCGAAACAGACTGCCGACGCTCGCATACCACGCCGTCCTCATGTTCAAGAACGGTGTGCCGTGCGGCTACGCCGAAGCTCTCACGCTGTTCGAGCGCATCGAGACCGGCCTTAATCTTTTCTACACCTTCCGTGATGGCGAGTCGGCGTGGATTTTCGCGCGCGTCCTGCGTCTGTTCCGCCAACTGCTCGGTGCGACCGTTTTCTCCGTCGAGCCTTACCAGTTGGGCGCGCGCAACAAAGAGGGCATCGAGTCGGGCGCATTCTGGTTCTACCGAAAGCTCGGCTTTCGCCCCGTCGTGCCGGCGCTCGCCAAACTTGCCGCGCGCGAGGATCGAAGGATAGCGACGCGCCCCGGCTACCGCACGAGCGCGCGCACGCTCCGCTTGCTGGCCGAAGGCCACGCGCTCTACGAAGCCGGGCCGAAGAGCGAGGGCGAGTGGGACTCGTTCCACATACGCAATCTCACGCTCGCCGTCGCTCGCCGCATGTCGCGGCGACACGGCGGCGACGGCGAGCGTGCGCGCCGCGAGTCGGTCAAGTCGGTGTCGCGCGCGCTCGGCATACGCGCCGCGCGTTGGAACGCGGACGAGCGTCGCGCGCTCGAAAACTTCTCGCTCCTGCTCGCGCTGATTCCCGACTTGTCGAGCTGGACGAAAGACGAAAAGGACTTGGTCGTGCGTCTCATACGCGCGAAGGCGGGCGCGGACGAGTTGGGGTATCTTCGACTGTTACAGAAACACGAGAGGCTGCGCCGCGAGGTCATCAGACTCGGATCGAAAAGATAGGAAGCAGGAGGCAGGAACAGGCGGCAGGTTAGGAGGTTGCGCTTTGACATCTCGAATCTCGAATCTCAAATCCGAGATTTCTTGTCTGCCTCCTGCCGTCTGCCCCTGCCTCCTGCTCCTGCCTCCTGCGCCTGACTTTAATTATTCCGGCACTATCAACTTCGACGCCGGGAGCATCGCGTTCATGCCGCGGTGCTGCCAGCAGCGGCCCGTCCCGCGCACGCGGCGCTGGCACGGCGTCCCCTTCTTCGTGCGCGCGCCGCAGACGGAGATGACTTCGTTCGGGTCTGTCGGTCGCTCGGTCGGCGAGCCGTCGGGGCCGTAAGTCGCATCGGGTTTCGCGGACGCGCCTTCGCTCTTCGTCGTCGCGGCGGCTTGACGCGAGGCGTCGCCTGCGGGCACGGGAGCGAGGTTAAGAGTTCCACGCTCGACGACGAGCGGCGGCGGCGCGGGCCTTCCCGCTCGCCCCAGAAAAAATCCTGCGCCGGCCAGCGAGGCCGCGAGCGCGAGCGTCGCGACGATTCTTCTTCGGCGGAAGCGCGGCTCGCACGAAGCGCAGAAGCGGCGGCTCGTCCACACGCGCCAACGCGCACGCAGGACGCGCTCGCCGCACTCGGCACAAAACTTCGGCTTGTACATCGGAGCATCTCCTTCCCGGTGAGGACGCGCTCGCATTTAGCGCGTCGTTCCAGAGACAAGAAAGTGTGCGAGGAGACGAATCGTTCGGGCAAGGTGAGGGTTAGCACCTGCCTCGACGGCGCGCATTATACGCCCGCCACGCCACGCCGCAAGAACTTTCCGAGGGCACACGCCCCCGTGTTTCACGTGCAAACATTCGTTGCACGTGTGGTACGCGCGTGGTATATTGTCAGGGAGTTAGACGGTAGGAGTTGGAAGGTCATGGGTCAGCGAATATGCAGGCAACAGGCACGCTCTTTACAGTCGCGTTTCCGATGCCTGCTTTAAACGGCTCTAGTCCCAGCCTCTCATGCGAGTAGCATCTCGCGTGCGAACGATGCGTCTTAAACTTTACTGCAACCGCTACGGGCATTTTAAAGACGCGCTCGTCTGTTCGGTGAGCTGTGTCTATCGCACGCGCTGCAACGACTTCGCGCTTTTCTACGACGAGCGGCGCGAGGAGACGGACGCGCTCGTCGCAGATTATTACGCCGCGCGCCGCGAGCAGGAGGCGAGACCTAAGTCGCCTCATGAGTCGGCGCGTCACACAAACATGCTCGCGCATGTCGCGCCGGTCGCGAGGCCGGAGGAGCTGCGCAAGCTGATTCGTCTGGAGGTTTTAAGAGAGATGGCCGAGAGCCTTTACATCTGGATTGACAAGGAAGACCGCGCCGAGCTTTTGGAGACGGTCGAGGTTCTGCGACGCGCCGAGCGCGGGCAGAAGGCGAAGAACATTTACCGCGTCGCGCAGGAGATGGAGCTGCGATTCCAGCTCGTGCCGCGCAAGCGCATCGAGAAAGCCAAGCGCACCGCCGCCGTCGAGGCCGAGCGCGCCGAAGGCCGCCGCACGCGACGAACGAATACGCGCCCCACGCCCGTCCCCTTCCCCGCGCCCGTCGCCACAAGCGACGCGCCCGCCGAAGCGCCCGCCGCTCCGCGCCGCGCACGCGCACGCGCCGGAAGGTAGCAGCTAGGAGGCAGGGGCAGGAGGCAGACGGCAGGGGCAGGAAGCAGGTAAGAAATCTCGGATTTGAAATTTGAGCTTCGAGATTGGAAAGCGACATCTCTTAACCTGCCTCCTGCCGTCTGCGCCTGCCTCCTGTTTCTTGGCAACTCACCGCACACCGAACGCACCAAAATAGCTCCGCGCAAGGCACGACAGGAAAGGTCGCAGCCCTCTCCTTTTCTTGCACTGGCGCGTAAATTTTGAGAGTTCGGCGCGGCTTGCTTAAACGTCGCGCGCTCTTGCATACTAGCCAGCAAGATGCGTTTTCGAGCGATGACCTTTTCAAACATTTTCCCGTACAATTTACGAAAAATCGTCAGCGTCGCCATCGCGCTGCTCTGTCTTTTCGCGTCGGCCACGACGCGAGCGCAGCAAGGTCAGGACGACCCCGTCGAGCGCGTTGACACGAACCTCGTCGTCCTCAACGTCGGCGTCGCCGACCGAAAGGGCGAGGCCGTGACCGACCTTTCGGGCAGCGACTTCGTCGTGTACGAGGACGGCGTCAAGCAGTCAATCGTCGGCTTCGAGCCGGTCTCCGCGCCGTTCAGCCTCGTGCTTCTGCTCGACATGTCCGGCTCGACCTTGAACTTCCGTCCCACGCTCAAGCAGTCCGCGCTGCGCTTCATAGACGCGCTCGGCCCGCAGGATCGAGTCGAGGTCATCGCATTCAACGACAAGGTCACGACGCTCCAGAGCTTCACCACCGACCGCGCCAAGATCGCCTTCGCCATCTCCGAGCTTGCCAAAGGCAAGGGCAGCACGAACCTCTACCCCGCGCTCAAGTACTCGCTCGAACGACTAGTCAAAGAGGGCAAGCGGCGCAAGGCCATCATCGCCCTGACGGACGGACTCGACACAGACATGCGCAGGCTCGACGGCGAAGCCACGGCGCAGGCGAAGACTAAAGAAGAAGCCGTCGCGAGTGTGAAGCCCGACGAGGCCGCGGCCCTTCGCTCCGTGCTGGACGCCGCCGACCGACAGGGCGTGACGCTCTACCCGCTCGCGCTCCCTTCGGCAGACCCTAAGAAGCTTCTTCCGTTCACACCGCAGCAGGCGGCCATCTACTCGGCGGCGCGCACGCGCATGCAGACGCTCGCGGATCGCACCGGCGGGCGGCTACACGAAATCCACCGCCTCGAAGAGATGGGCCGTCTCTACGCGGAGGTCGCCGCAGAGATGCGCACCCTCTACAGCATCGCCTACCAGTCCTCGAACGCGCGCACGCGCGACGGCAAATGGCGCGCGATCAACATCGAAGTCACACGCGCCGAAGCCATAGCGCGCTCGCGCCCCGGCTACTTCGCGCGCTGAAAAACGCGAGCTTTACAGCTACTTTTCACACACCTACGCTCGCTTGACACTCATCCGACCCGTCCGTATATTCGTTACTTCTCTTCACAGAGAAACCCCAGCACCCGTAGCTCAGTTGGATAGAGCGTCTGACTACGAATCAGAAGGCCGGAAGTTCGAGTCTTCCCGGGTGCATCACTCCTATCAACGACTCACAGCCGTTCATTACGAACGGCTGTTTGTGTTTCAGCCTCCTCTTTTCTAACTCGCTCACGCCCTCGGTTTCTGATTTGATGCGCGCGTCCGCGTTGAATTTTGTAGAATCGCCGCATGACAACGATTGTGAGCGCCGAAGAGAAGCGTTTGCGCGAGTCGGGAGAGCGCACGGCGCACTGGAAGCGTTGGGGGCCTTACGTCTCGGAGCGCGCGTGGGGGACTGTGCGCGAGGACTATAGCGCGGATGGTGACGCGTGGGGTTATCTGCCGCACGACGAGGCGCGCTCGAAGGCGTATCGGTGGAACGAGGACGGCATCGCGGGGCTGTGCGACCGGCACCAGCAAATCTGCTTTGCGCTCGCGCTCTGGAACGGGCGCGACCCGTTCTTGAAAGAGCGTCTGTACGGACTCGCGGGCGGCGAGGGCAATCACGGCGAGGACTTGAAGGAGTACTACTTTTATCTCGACTCGACGCCGACGCACTCGTACATGAAATACCTCTACAAGTACCCGCAGGCAGAGTTCCCTTACGCGCGGCTCGTCGAGGAAAACCGGCGGCGCAGCAAGCGCGAGGCGGAGTTCGAGCTACTCGACACGGGCGTCTTCGACGAGGATCGTTACTTCGACGTTCTCGTCGAGTACGCCAAAGAGGACGCAGAGGAGATGCTCGTCCGCATCAGCGCCTTCAACCGCGGCCCCGAAGCGGCGGAGCTGCACCTGCTGCCGACGCTCTGGTTTCGTAACACTTGGTCTTGGGACGCGAACGCTCGTCGGCCAGAGCTTCGCAAGGTGTTGGCCGAGCGTGTCGCGCCCATTGATGCGGAGTCGGGTAGTCGAAGCATCGCCGCAATCGAGGCGCGGCACGACTACTACGGCACGCGTTGGCTCTACTGCGAGGGCGAGCCGGAGATTCTGTTCACGGAGAACGAGACGAACACGCAGAGGCTCTACGGCACGCCGAACGTAGCGCACGCGAAGGATGGAATTAACGACTACGTCGTTTCGGGCAAACTCGACGCCGTCAATCGTGACGAGCGCGGCACGAAGGCCGCGGCGCATTACGCGCTCACGATTCCGCCGGGCGAGTCTGCGACGCTTCGGCTACGCTTCACGGACAAGTCGCCGGGCGCGCGCGCGCGGGTTTTCGGCGAGGCGTTCGATAGCACCTTCGCGTTGAGGATGCGCGAGGCCGACGAGTTCTACGCCGGCGTCATCCCCGAAGAGCTTGGCGAGGATGCGCGCGGCGTGATGCGACAGTCGCTCGCGGGGCTTCTGTGGTCGAAGCAGTTTTATCATTACGTCGTCAAAGAATGGCTCGACGGCGACCCGGCGCAGCCCGCGCCTCCGCCGCAGCGCAAGCGCGGGCGCAATCACGGCTGGCCGCACCTCTACAACGCGGACGTTATCTCGATGCCGGACAAGTGGGAGTACCCTTGGTACGCCGCTTGGGATTTGGCGTTCCACTGCGTCGCGCTCGCAATCGTTGATTCGGATTTCGCGAAAGAGCAACTCGTGCTCATGCTGCGCGAGTGGTACATGCATCCGAACGGGCAGCTCCCCGCATACGAGTGGGCGCTCGCGGACGTGAACCCGCCCGTGCATGCTTGGGCCGCGCTCAGGGTCTACAGGATCGAGAAGAAGCGGCGCGAAGGCGTGGGCGACCACGCTTTCCTAGAGCGCGTCTTTCATAAGCTGCTGCTGAACTTCACTTGGTGGGTCAACCGTAAGGATGCCGAGGGCAACAACATCTTCGAGGGCGGATTCCTCGGACTCGACAACATAGGCGTCTTCGACCGCAGCCGCCCGCTCCCCAACGGCGGACATCTCGAACAGTCGGACGGCACGAGCTGGATGGCGATGTACACATTGAACCTGCTCGCCATCGCGATGGAGCTTGCGAAGCAGGATGCGACTTATGAGGACGTGGCCTCGAAGTTCTGGGAGCATTTTCTGTACATCGCCGACGCGATGAACAATCTAGGGTCGGACAGCAGCGCGTCGCTTTGGGACGAGCGCGACGGCTTCTACTACGACGTGCTGCACTCGCCCGACGGCACGCACATGCCGCTCAAGGTGCGCTCGATGGTCGGCCTGATCTCGCTCTTCGCCGTCGAGACGCTCGAATCCGAAGAGGTTGACGCGCTGCCCGGCTTCAAGCGTCGCATGGAGTGGTTCATCGCTAACCGGCCCGACCTGACTAAAAACGTCGCGTGCATGGCGACGCCGGGCAAGCGCGAGCGGCGTCTGCTCGCAATCGCCGACCACGACAAGCTCCACCGCGTCCTCTCCGTGATGCTCGACGAGCAGGAGTTCCTCTCGCCTTACGGCGTTCGTTCTCTATCACGCCGACACTTGGCCGAGCCTTTCGTGCTGCGCGTCGGCGGCGAGACACATCGCGTTGACTACGAGCCTGCGGAGTCTTCCACGGGGCTGTTCGGCGGAAACTCGAACTGGCGCGGGCCGGTCTGGTTCCCCGTCAACTATCTTCTGATCGAGTCGCTGCAAAAATTTCACCACTACCACGGCAAAGACTTTCGCGTCGAATGCCCGACGGGTTCGGGCCGCATGCTGACGCTCTGGGAGGTCGCGGCGGAAATCTCGCGCCGCCTGTCGCACATCTTCCTGCGCGACGGCGAGGGACGCAGGCCCGTTCACGGCGGCGCACAGAAGTTTCAGAGCGATTCACACTGGCGCGATCTTCTGCTCTTCTACGAATACTTCCACGGCGACGACGGCTCCGGCCTCGGCGCTTCGCACCAGACCGGCTGGACTGGACTCGTCGCGAAGCTCCTGCAACAGAGCGGCGAATAATGCAGGAGGCAGGAGCAGACAAGAACTTTGTTGAATTTGATGAAAGAAGAGTTCACCGCAGAGGCGCAGAGGACGCAGAGTTCACGCAGAGAAAAGCAAATCCTCTGCGCCCCCTCTGCGTCCTCTGCGCCTCTGCGGTGAATGGCTCGTGCTATAAGTTCAATTGGAATTGCCATAGACCGCGCGACGAAAGAGACTCGAATGAGTTCGGCCACGACGAGCATGACGAACGGTCTGACGACGCCGGGAGGCGAGTCGAGGTCTGCGGCGCGGACTGCATGCTACTACGCGGCCTTCGTCGCGTTCGGTCTGACAGGCGCGGCGCTCGGCCCGACGCTGCCGCGACTCATCGAGGGGGCGGGCGCGCGTCCGTCCGCCGTGGGGTCGCTGCTCGCGGCGCACTCGGTCGGATTCTTAGTCGGCTCGCTCGGCGGCGCGCGCCTGTTCGACCGCTTGAACGGCCACACGGCGATGGCCGGCTCTCTCATCCTGATGGCGGCGGGGCTTGCGGTCGCGCCGCTCGCGCCCACGCTTTGGCTTCTGGCCGCAGTCCTCGTCGCGCTCGGCGCAGCCGAATGCACGCTCGACGCGGGCGCGAACATGCTGCTCGTCGCGACGCACGGCGCGCGGACGGGGCCTTACCTGAACGGCCTTCATTTCTTCTACGGGGTCGGCGCGTTTCTCGCGCCCATCGTCGTCGCGCAGGCGGCGCGGCACGGCGAAGGAGTCGGGCCGGCCTTCTGGCTGCTCGCGCTGCTGGTGCTTCCCGTCGCCGTGCCCTTCTTCAAACTGTCGCCGCCCGCAGCGCCGCCCGCCTCCGCTCGCGGCGACGAGAGAGCGACGCGACGCGCGAGCCGCACGCTCGTCTTTCTTCTCGCGGCGTTCCTCTTCCTTTACCTCGGCGCGGAGGTCGGCTTCAGCGGTTGGATTTATACTTACGTCGTCACGCTCAGGATGAGCGACGCGGAAGGCGCTGCGTATCTGACCTCGGCCTTCTGGGGCGCGCTCACCGTGGGGAGACTTCTGGCCGTGCCGCTCGCGGCGCGCATCGGCCCGCGCGCGATGCTCGCGTCCGACCTCGCGGGATGCATGTTGAGCATCGCCGTCATCGTTTTAAGCGGCGGCTCTTTCTTCGCGGTCTGCGCGGGCACGCTCGGACTCGGCCTCTCGATGGCGTCCATCTTCCCCGCGACGTTCTGGCTCGCCGGGCGCGGCGTGGGGCTTGACGGGCGAACGACCGGGTGGCTTCTGGTCGGAGCGAGTTGCGGCGCGATACTCGTGCCGTGGCTCGCCGGGGTAATCTTCGACGCCGCGGGCGCGCGCGCCGTGATGATAGTCGTACTGCTCGATCTGGTCGCATCGGCGGCGATCTTCGTGCCGCTCGCCGTGCGCTCCGGGCATAAGTCGGACAGGGGTCTCTAACAAATTTCAGTTGAGCGTAAGGGGAAAAAGATTAACCACCGCAGACACAGAGGGCACGGAGGATGCACAGAGGGATTCAAAATCTCTGTGCTATCTCCGTGTACTCTGTGTCTGCGGTGGTTAATACTTTCCGCCACACAACTGCCTCTGAGAAGCAGACGGAGTTTTGACTATGACGATTCGCTGGACGCACATGACGATGGCCGTGGCCGAGTTTGAGCGGTCAATCGAGTTCTACAGCTCGTTCTGCGGACTCGCAATCGTGAGGGATCGAAGGCCCGAAGGCGGGACGGTGTGGCTCGGCCCGCCCACACAGACGGGCGAGCGGCCCGCGTTTGTCCTCGTCATCTCCGAGGGCGAGGTCGCGTGCCCCGTTGACCATCTCGGCTTTCAGTGCGACGCGCGCGGGGATGTAGAGCGCATCGCGGAGCGAGGGCGCGCGCTCGGCATACTCGTACACCCGCCGACCGATTCGGGCGGGAGCGTCGGCTTCTGGACGATGCTGCGCGACCCCGACGGCCACCTCGTCGAGTTCACATTCGGCCAGCCCATCGAGGGCCTGCGTTAGATACTTTCTCTCGGATGTACAGCGCGTAAGACTCACCGCAGAGGCGCAGAGGACGCAGAGGAAGCGCAGAGACTTTGCTTTTCTCTGCGCTTCCTCTGCGTCCTCTGCGCCTCTGCGGTGAACTGTCTTTCGCCTCACGTTCAATTGAATGGCTGTGACTACTCCAACTTCCCCTGCAACTTAATCTCGCGCGGTGCGCCCGCCGCGTCCGTGACGACGATGGGCGCGCGCCAAACGAGCGTCTTGATGCGGCACGTGCCGGTGTTGTCCTCGCGGCAGTAGAAGAGAGTCATGCGAACGCGAAGCTCGGACGCGCCCGGCGAGAGTGCGCGCAGAGGAAGTCGGAGCGGGAGTCGCAAATCTTTCGACGTGACGGCCAGAGAGTCTGTCCCTCCCTTCTCTAACCACGACGTTGAGCTTTTTCCGTCGCCCAAGAGCGCGAGGCGCGTCTTGCCGTCCGCGACTTCGACCCGATAGCGCTGCGGCGCGGACGGATTGAGGTGATGGCCCGCGGGCAGCGCGACATCAATGACGAGCGCGGCGTCTGGTTCGGCATCGCTCGTTAA
Organism: Pyrinomonadaceae bacterium; assembly: GCA_035630035.1. GTDB lineage: Bacteria > Acidobacteriota > Blastocatellia > Pyrinomonadales > Pyrinomonadaceae > QHXN01. The sequence continues at coordinate 14,839 of DASQLL010000426.1, forward strand.
TGCGAGACGCTGCGGCGCGAGTTTTATCTCTTCCGCATTCGGCCCGGCGGTTTCCGCGTCGCCGTCCGTCGCGTTCGAGGCTTGCGCGGGCGGCACGAGGCCGCGTATGACGAGCGTCGCGCTCTGCTTCGTCTTGAGGTCAACGACGCGGACGGCGTGGTTGTTCGTGTCGGCGACGTAGAGACGCCCGCGCGCAACGCTCAAGCCGCCCGGCTCGTAGAAGGAGGCAAGAGCGCCGTCCGCCTGTCCGGGCCGCCCCGTTCCGACAAATATTTTGACGGTGCGCGCGCGCGGGTCGAGCAGCTTGATCTTGTGGTTGTACGTGTCCGCTACGAAGACCAAGCCTTCGTGGAAGAAGACGCCGAGCGGGTGCTGGAGACGAACGTCGTCGCCTTTGCCGTCGCGGTCGCCGAAGTCGAACAGGTCGCCTCCCGCGAGCGTCGTTACCTCTTCGTCAACAGAGGTCGGGAGCGAGACCTGCTTCAGCGCGGGCGAAGCCGTGACGCCAATCGCGCGAATGATGTTCGACTCGGAGTCGGCGACGTAGAGCGTCTTGCCGTCCGAGGCGAGGCCCGAAGGCTGCGCGAACGCGGCCTCGTCGCGCGCGCCGTCGTAGCGCGCCTCGCGCCCCGAGCCTGCGAAGACCGAGAGCTTCATGTCCTGCAAATCCATCTTCCAGATTTGGTGCGGCCCGGCCATCGCGATGTAGAGCGTGCGGCCCACGAGATGCAAGTCCCACGGCGAGCTGAGCGGCGGCCTCTTTATTGAGTCGAGCTTGAGCCGGTAGTCGCGCAACTGCTCGCCCGTGCCCGCGACTGTCTCGACGTTGCGCGCCTTCAAATCAACGCGGCGTATCAGATGGTTCCCGGTGTCGGCGACGTAAAGCGTCTCGCCGTCGAGCGCGAGTCCTTGCGGGCGTTGAAAGCTCGCCTGTTCAAACGTCCCGTCCTTCGCGCCCGCCTCGCCCGACCCGACGACGTAGAGGAGCGTTCCGTCGAGCTTTGTTACGACGACGCGGTTGTGGTTCGAGTCGGCGATGAAAAGGCGGTCGCCACGCTCGTCCGCGAGGAGCTTGCCCGGAAACGCGAGCGGTAGATCGCCCACCTTCGCGCGCTCTAAGGCGAGCTTCAAAGGCTGCTCGTTGAGCGTGCCGCGCTTACGCGCCTCTTCGACAAGCTGGCCGATGGCGCGGTCGAGCGCCGCGTAGTGTCCCTCGCCCGCGGCCTCTCCGACGACGTACCCGGCGGTGTCAATCAGCACGAGCGTCGGCCACGCCTGAACCGTGTAGGCGTTCCAGATTTTAAAGTCTGCGTCGTTTACGACCGGATGCTCGACGCCGTAGCGCACGACGATGCGGCGTATGTTCTCGGTCTCCTTCTCGTTCTCGAACTTCGCCGAATGCACGCCGATGACGACGAGCTGGCGCGCGTACTTTTCTTCGAGACGCTTGAGGTCTGGAATGACGTGGATGCAGTTGACGCAGCCGTAAGTCCAGAAGTCGAGCAGCACGACTTTGCCGCGCAAGGCCGCGAGCGACAAAGGCGCGTCCGTGTTCAACCACCCGCGCCCGCCCTCAAGCTCAGGCGCGCGCACGCGCCCTTCACTTTGCACCTCGTCACCGCCTTTCTCCTGCTGCCCTTGCGCCCGCGCGCCCAACGCAGACGCGAGCAGCACGCAGACAGGCACGACAAGCAACAACAATTTCTTTAACATCCTTATCTCCCCGCGAACAAATTTCCGCTCCAACTACATCCACGCCGCGCCGACTTTTATTCCGCGCACTCTCTACTCCGCCCGTCCGGCTTCGAGCAACTGATCCAGCCGCTCGACCGCGCGCCGCAGGTGCGGAATCGTTATCGAGCCGCCCACGACGAGCGCGACGTTGAAGGCGTCCAAAAACTCTTCGCGCGTGACGCCCACTTCGACGCATTGTTTGACGTGGTAGGTGATGCAGTCGTCGCAGCGCAGAACGGTCGAGGCGACGAGTCCCATCAACTCTTTCGTCTTCTTGTCAAGCGCGCCCTGCTCGTAAGCCTGCGTGTCGAGCGCGAAGAAGCGCTTGATGCCGAGATGGCCCGACCCCAAAAGTTTTTCGTTCATCTCCGCGCGATAGCGGTCGAATTCGTCCATCATCTTCCCCTTCCTCTGATTCAAGAATGAGACGCGCGCGATAGTTCCCCGCGCGAATTTACGCGCCGCCCGTGTTTATGGATTGCCGACATGTTATCAGAGCAAAGCGGAAACGCGACCGTAAGGGAGCGTATCTCTGCTCGCATGACTGAAACACGCTCCCTTGCGGTCGCGTTTCCGCCTGTCCTGCTAGGATGCCGCTCGGCGACCGTTCGCCATTTACGATTTACCATTCACCATTTACCATTTACCATTCACCTATGAACGAACAGGCATTCGCCACGCTCGAATACGAGGGACTACGCGCGCTCGTGCGCCGCTTCGCGCAGACGGAGATGGGCCGCGCGCGCGCCGACGAACTTGCGCCGCTCGCGTCTGCCGAAGAGGCGCGACGCGCGCTCCGCGCCGTCGGAGAGTGCGTCGAGATTCGCGCGCGCGGGGCGCGCTGGTCATTCTCGGAGCTTGCCGAACCCGCGGACTCGCTCGCGCGCCTTCACATCGAGGGCACAATCCTTGAGCCGCTCGTGCTGCTTGAGCTTGCGCGTCTGTGCGAGCAGGCGGCGGACGCGCGCTCGGCTGTCGGGGCGGAGCGCGAGACAGCGCCCGTCCTTTGGGCTGTGGTCGCGGAGCTGCCGCGCACGCTTCCGGGCCTCGCCGCGCGCGTCTTCTCGAAGATACTTCCGGGCGGCGAACTGGACGACCGCGCAAGCCCGGAGCTTGCGCGCATACGCTCGGACATCGTCCGCATGCGCTCGACCATCACGCGCTCGCTCGAATCCTTGATGCGCCGCACGGAGGACGCCATACAGGACGAGCTTGTGACGGTTCGCAACGAGCGCTTCGTCATCCCCGTGCGGAGCGACCATCGCGGACGCGTGCGCGGCGTCGCGCACGGCTCCTCGTCTTCGGGCGCGACCGTGTTCGTCGAGCCGCTTGAGACCATCGAGGCCAACAACGAGTTTCAGGCTCTGCGCGAAACCGAAGAGCGCGAGGTGACGCGCATCCTCTTCACGCTCACCGAAGAGCTTCGCGAGGAGCATCCCTCAATCGAGATGGCCGCGCGCGTCGTCGCCGAACTCGACTTCGTCAACGCGAAGGCCGCGCTCGCCGCGCACCTGCGCTCGGTCGAGCCGTTGATTGACGAGGGCGGCGCGCTTGAGCTTGTAGAGGCGCGGCATCCTCTGCTCGAAGAAAATCTGCGTGAGCAAAATTTGGAAGTCGTGCCCGTATCCTTACGTCTCGACGCCGAGCGGCCCGTCATGGTCATCTCCGGCGCGAACGCGGGCGGCAAGACCGTCGTGCTGAAGACCGCAGGACTTCTCTCGCTCATGGCCCTGTCGGGCCTGCACGTTCCGGCGCGCGAGGCGCGCGTGCCGCCCTACGCTTCCGTCCTCGCGGACATCGGCGACCGCCAGTCGCTCGCCGCGAACCTCTCAACCTTCACGTCGCACGTCGCGAACATTCGGCGCATGACCGAGCTGTGCCGCGCGCCTGCGCTCGTACTCTTCGACGAGGTGGGCACGGGCACAGACCCCGAAGAAGGCTCCGCGCTCGGCGTGGCGGTCGTTGACTACTTCCGCCGCGCGTGCGGCGCGCACGTCATCGCGACGACGCACTACAGCGGCCTGAAGATGTACGCCGCGAGCGAGGAGGGCGTCGCGAACGCGAG
>DASQLL010000427.1:0-2675 GCA_035630035.1 Pyrinomonadaceae bacterium
TCTCGTCGCCCCACAGGATCACCTGGCGGCCGTCCGGCGCCGTGAGGGAGTGCTCGATGCGAGCGTCGAAGACGGCAACCCCGCCGAATCCATCGTCGAGGTCGAGTTCGCTGATGAGGCGATGGAGGTAGGAGCGGCTGATGCCGAGGCGTCGGGCGGCTGCGACGCGGTTGCCGCCTTCGGCTTGGAGCGCGCCGATGACCATGCGGCGGCGAAGCGCGTGGGTCGCGCCTTCGAGCGTCGTCTCGTCCGCACCGCCTGCGGCGTGCGCCGCGACGGCGGGCAGCGTGCGCTGCATCTTTTCGGGAAGGAACTCGACGCCGAGCCGCTCGCCGCCGCTGAGGACGACCAGACGCTCGACGAGGTTTTCAAGCTCGCGGACGTTGCCCGGCCAGTCGTGCTCCTGCAAGGCTTCGACGAGCGCCGGGTCAAGCTCCGGCGTCGCGCGGTTGTGCTTCTCGGCGGCCTTGGCGGCGAAGTGCGCGGCGAGGACGGGAACGTCTTCGCGACGCTCGCGCAAGGGGGGAAGGTGAAGCGGCACGACGTTCAGGCGGTAGAAGAGGTCGCCGCGAAAATTTCCTCGCTCGACCTCCTGTTCGAGGTCTCGGTTCGATGCGGCGATAAGACGTATGTCAACCTCGACCGTGCGTGTGCCTCCGACGCGCTCGAAGGTTCGCTCCTGAAGGACGCGCAGGAGCTTGACCTGCACGGCGGGCGTCAGTTCCCCGATCTCGTCTAAAAAGAGCGTGCCGCCGTCGGCCAGCTCGAAGCGCCCCTTGCGCGCCTGCACCGCGCCCGTGAACGCGCCCTTCTCGTGGCCGAACAGCTCCGACTCGATGAGCGTTTCGGGGAGCGCGGCGCAACTGACGGCGACGAAGGCGCGCTCGCTTCGCGCGCTCTCTTCGTGTATGGCGCGCGCGACGACCTCCTTGCCCGTGCCGTTCTCGCCCGTGACCAAAACGGTCGCGTTCGTGTCGGCGACGGCGCGCGCCTGTTTGAGAATGCGTTCGAGCGCGGGACTCGCGCCGACGAAGCGACCGAAGCCGTGGAACATCTTCAGCTCGGAGCGCAGACGCAGCACCTCGGATTCGAGCCGTCGGACGCGCGCCGCCTGCGCGACGATGTGCGAGACCTCCCCCTCGTCGAAAGGCTTCTCGAAGAATCCGTATGCGCCGCGGCGTATGGCTTCGAGCGCGGCCCCTTTGTTGTTGCTGCCCGTGATGACGACGACGGGCACCGCAGGCCGCTCCGAGCGCGCGGCCTCGACGACGGCGAGACCTTCCTCGATGCCGTCAAGATCGGGCGGCAGGTGCAGATCGCAGATGCAAACGTCAACGCGCTCGCGACGCAGCAGCTCGACCGCCTCGGCGCGCGTCTCGGCTTCGAGAACGCAGTGACGCTCGATTAAAGCCCAGTGAAGCTGGCGACGAAGCAAGCGGTCGTCGTCAACCACAAGCACCGTTGTCTTCTGTTCCGACTGTTCGGTCATCGCTTCAATGATTGTGTGGTGCAGTGCCGCGGGCGATAGCAAACGGGTCTGCACTACAAGCAGCGGGTCTCGCCTTATGAGAATGCAACACTCTTGCTACCGCTCGCGGTACTTTACCTCCGCGCCCGCCTTTACTTGACGTGAATGCGCTCGCGATTCGCTCTAGGTTTTCTGGAAAAGCTGAAAGGAGTTCAGTCGGACGCGCCCGTCTCGCGCTTCGCCTTGGCGGGTGTTGCATTCGACAGATGCCTCTGTCGCTCGCCCGACCTGAACAGGCGGGATGGTAGCACGACGCGAAAGCGCGTGCCAGCGCCCACCTGCGATTCGACTTCGAGCCGACCGCCGTGCGTCTCGACTATCTCGCGGCACGTGAAGAGGCCGAGTCCTATCCCTTTGCTCTTCGTCGTCGAGAAGGGGCGGAACAGGCGCGTCTTGATGAACTCTTCGCTTATGCCGATGCCCGTGTCGGCGACCGCGATGAAGACGAGGTCGCCTTCGAGCGCGCCGGCCTCCACGGTCAGGCGGCCTCCCTTCGCGCCCATCGCTTCGAGCGCGTTGATGACGAGGTTCTCGACGACGTTCTCGATGCGCTCGGCCTCGACCGGGGCGACAAGCGTTTCGGGCAGATGCGCCTCGATGTCGTAGAGCGGGCGCGACGGCTCGGCGTTCGTCGCAAGCACGCGTCGGATGATCGGCACGAGGTCTGTGGGGCGCGCGGCCAGACGATACTCGCCGCTCATGGATTTCGCAGGCTCGCTCAGGCGCGCGACCGTGCGCTTCAATTTCTCGGTCGCCTCGCGCAAAGATTCGATTGCGTCGGCGCGGAACTCCTCGCGGTGAAACTGTCGCTCCATGTTCGCGACGAGCATCGAGAGTCCGGCGATGGCGTTCTTCAAATCGTGCGAGATCATCGCGGAGATTCGCACGAACGACTGGAACTGCCGCGTCTCGGCCTCGCGCGCGATAAGCTCGCGCAACTGGTCGCTCATGCGGTTGAAGTGCTTCGCAAGGTCGCGCGTCTCGCCGCTGTGGCTGACCTCGATGCGCTGGTCGAGGTTGCCCGCCGCGATGTCCGACGCGCCGCGCGCGATGCGCGCAATGTCTCGATGCTCGCGGCGCGCGATGACGAGCAGCAGCGCGAGCGCGCCGACGCCCGCCGCGAGCGCGAGCGCGATCCCAAACAGGC
>DASQLL010000428.1:0-4559 GCA_035630035.1 Pyrinomonadaceae bacterium
GTGTCTTTATTTTTGGCCGGGCGTTCCTTCAGCTCCGGGCGTTGAAAAGTTTCCATGTTTGTCCTTATGACCTCCGGCTGGAGTGAGAACGAGGTGTGTCAGACTGCTTCGGCGAGTCGCGACTTCCGACTCGGTTTAGGGCCGCGGACGAGTATGGCTTCGGGCGGATGATACTTCCGCAACTTTTGAAAAAGCAAGAAGTTTGTCTCCGCTGCGTAAGAACGGACAGGTAGTGTTATCCGTCCTTCTCTGCTACCCCACACCCTGAGCTATCACCAGACTTAACGCGCGCCTCGGGAGTCAGGTAGAGCTTGCGCCCCGGCTGGATGTTAAAATACTGACTTTCCAAACGCACAAAAGAATAATGGTCGGCTCGAAGTGACGCCACTTGAAGGGGCTGGAATTCTGTTTCACGAGTTGATCCCTTGGAGAGTAATGTACGAACTGCGAGGCGGATTATAGCCCGGCGACCATTCTTGCAACACAGCCGTTGCGTCAAGTAGATGTTTACCAAAATTATTGTAGTGCGCGGGCAACTCTTCCGGCGATGGGTCATCCAAAGCCTCACGCGAACTCAAGTACGCGCACCTCAAAAGGGTTGTTCAAAAGGTTGTACGTGCGTTCACCTTTCGGTTGCGCTCTCATCGTTTCTCATAACGACGCGGAAAAATAGTCACGGCAAGATGGTTTACTGACCGAAGGTCTTCGTCTGTCGTTTCGTGCGGAGAGGTTTGTCTTCTTCATAGGATTTATTACGGTTTGCGCTTGCATTGGCACTAACAATGCCAATAAACATCGAGTCGAAACTACTGTTTTCAGTGCCAATGCAAATGCAAACCGTAATAAATACGTGGTGCTTAGCATTCATACTCATCCGTCCACGGTTATCGTTTCAGTTTCAACAAGGGGCCCCTCGCACGGGCAACCTCTACACAAAAACCTGCCTGACAACACTTCGGAGGATAAATGAAGAAAGTTTTCGCGTTAGTTACCACGTTCGCGCTCTGCGCGATGATGTTCTCGTCCGTCTTGGTTCACGGTCGAGCCCCGGTTAAAGCCGACTCCGGCAAAGAAAAGTACAAAGCCGATGAAATCCTGATTCAATTCAAACCCGGCGCTGGCGAAAACGACATCGTCTCGGCCCGGAACTCCATCGGCGCTCTCACCAAAAAGCAGCTCAAGAAGGCCGAACACCTCGCCGCGAAGGGTGATCTCGAACTAGCCACGATTCAGAGCGGCCTCTCCGTCGAAGACGCCATCAGCATCATACAGACGCACCCGGCGGTCGCCTTCGCCGAGCCGAACTGGACGGTGCATCATCAGGCCACGGCCACCGACACCTACTATACCAACGGCAACCTGTGGGGCATGTATGGCGACGCCACCAGCCCCGCGAACCAGTACGGCAGCCAGGCCGGCGAGGCTTGGGCCGCGGGCCACACCGGCTCGAACTCGGTCTACGTCGGCGTCATTGACGAGGGCATTGACTACGAGCACGTTGACCTCGCCGCCAATATCTGGACGAACCCCTTCGACCCGGTTGACGGCGTGGACAACGACGGCAACGGCTTTGCCGACGACACACACGGCTGGGACTTCTTCCAAGACAACTCCTCGGTCTACGACGGCGCGCGCCCGAGCGACTACAACACCGACTTGCACGGCACGCACGTCGCCGGCACCATCGGCGCGCCCGCCAACGGCCTCGGCGTCGTGGGCGTCAACTGGAACGTGACGATGATCTCGGCCAAGTTCCTCGGCCCCGACGGCGGCACCATCGCCGACGCCATCGCCGCCATCAATTACTTTGTTGACCTCAAGACCCGCCACGGCCTCAACATCGTCGCCCTTAACAACTCTTGGGGCGGCGGCGGCTACTCGCAGGCGCTACACGATGCGGTGATCCGCGCCGCGAAGGCCAACATCCTCTTCACGGCGGCGGCGGGCAACGGCAACCTCGCGGGCATCGGCCAGAACAACGACACCAAGCCCAGCTACCCGTCGAACTACAACACGACGCAGGGCACGGCGACCGAGTCAGCGGCCAGCTACGACTCCGTCATCGCCGTCGCCGCGCTGACGAGCACGGGCGCGCTCGCGCGTTACTCCAACTACGGCAAGGTGAGCGTTGACATCGGCGCGCCGGGCAGCGGCGTCTGGTCTACGTCTCCGAACAACACGCTGACCCGCCTCGACGGCACTTCGATGGCGACGCCGCACGTGACGGGCGGCGTCGCGCTCTACGCCTCGACCCATCCGGGCGCGACGCCGCAGGAGATCAAGAGCGCGATCCTCAACACGGGTGTCGCAACCTCCTCGCTGGTCAACAAGACCGTAACAGGCAAGCGGCTGAACGTCAGCAGCTTCTAAAAACCGTCCCGGCTGTGCCGGACGATTAACACCGGACGAGAGGGACGTGCCCGCAAAGGCTCGTCCCTCTCTTTGTTTGTTCGGCTCATCGGGCTATTACCGTTGGCAAATGTAGGCCGTGTAGCTTTGCACATTTATTCAGAGAGGTTGCGTAATTCACGCGCATTTATTCATTCCATTTGAATGTTTGTGCAAGGCCGATCTTACGTCTGGATATTTTCGCGAAATTTCTGACAAAATTTCTTGACAACATTTACAGCTTATTATATATAGCTGCCTGCACTCTCAGGGTTCCCGCTTGGGTTGAGTAGCTAGCCCAATCTTTTCACTGGCTCACACAATCGAATTCTTCTCCGCTGAAATGTCTGCGCGCTTCCGGCGGAATGCCTTTGTCGAATAGCGCCCCCGATTAATCTAATGCCTCGCTGGCAGCCCCCGGGCACGCCGCTGCAGGTAATCACTAACCCTTATTCCTCTGACCCGCCGCCATCAAACTCAGAGTTTAGGTGGAGGCCGTTAGAATTCGCCCCGGTCATCTCACCTAATGAAGCTAACTCGTCAGCTAAAACTTGCAGCGGTGGTCGGGCTGGCGTGTGCCCTCGCGCTGACGTGGTGTTGGCGCGTCGTCTCGGCTGCGGGTGAATATGACCTGCCGACGGGGTATGAGCTGCCGTTCGGCGCGAACCCCTTCGCGCCCTCGAACGCGAAGACGACGACCGGGCGGCTCATCGCGCAGGGCGAATTCATCCCCGCCGCGCGGTGCGCGAAGTGCCATGACGCGACGCACGTCGAGTGGAGCGAGTCGGCCCACCGCAACTCATTCCGCGAGCCTTTCTACCAAGCCAACGTCGAGCACCTCATACGCGACCGCGACATCGCGGTCACGCGACACTGCGAGTCCTGCCACAACCCCGCGGCACTCTTCTCCGGCTCGCTGACTAAGGGCGCGAAAGCCGAACGCCCCTTCGACGAGGAGGGTATCTCCTGCTCGGTCTGCCACAGCATCCAGTCCGTCACGACCGAAGGCATCGGAAGCTACACCATCGCGCCGCCGGCGATCCTGGAGTTCGCGGATGGTCGCCGCGTCCGCGACGCATCCGACCAAGAGGTCTTAAATAACTTGGACGCGCACAGTCGCGCGGTGATGCAACCGCTCCTGAAGCAGCCCGAGTTCTGCGCTACCTGCCACAAGTCTGCAATCGTGCCGGAGTTGAACGGGCGCAAATGGTTCCGCACCTTCTCGGTCTACGACGAGTGGCAGCAGTCTGCGTTCGCGGGCGAGACCGTACAGCCGCTCGGCGCAAAGCCGTACCAGAGCTGCCAGTCGTGCCACATGCCGCAGCAGAAGCAGTCGCTCGGTTATGCGTCGCACCGATGGGCCGCCGCCAATACGGCCATCGCGGCTCACTACGGATGGAATAATCAACTCAAGGCCGTCTCCGACTTTTTGAAGGCGGACGTCGTAACCGTTGACGTGTTCGCGCTACGTCCACAATCCGGGTCGGAAGCACAGGCCCCGCTCGGCGCGAACGCGACGGTCGCGCGCGGCCAGAAGGTCTCGGTTGATGTCGTCGTGGCGAACAAGGGCGTCGGGCACACCTTCCCGGCGGAGCTGCGCGACATGTTCGAGGCGTGGGTAGAGTTCGAGGCGACCGACGCGACGGGGCGCGTGCTACTGCACAGCGGGGCCGTGCGCCCGGACGGCACGTTGGAGTGGGACGCACACGCCTACCGTGCCGTGCCGATTGACAGCAAGGGCGAGCCTATCACGCGCCACGACATCTGGAACACACGCATCGGCGGCATAGACCGTTTCATCCCGGCGGGCCGCTCTGACCTCGCCCGCTTCAGCTTCGACGTTCCCGCCGACGCCAGAGCGCCGATCAAGCTCACGGCCAAGCTCAACTACCGGCGCTTCAACAGCCGCTTCGTCGAGTGGGTGTCAAAATCGCACCCGGTCGCTCAGTCGCCCGTGGTCGAGATGTCTGCGACCTCGGCGTACGTGCGGGTTGCCGGCGAACGCGCCGAATCCGATGTCGGGTTGACTGAAGTCAGCCGCGCGCAGGCCGGCCCGCAGAAGGCCGAGCTGCGAAAGCGCTGGCGTTCGTACGGCGTGGCGCTCTTCGACCAGCAGCAGTACGAGTCGGCGGCGCAGGCATTCGAGCACGCGCGCGCCCTCGCCGAGCCGA
>DASQLL010000429.1:0-2258 GCA_035630035.1 Pyrinomonadaceae bacterium
CGAGCCAATGCTCGTCTTAGACGAGTCGGTCTACGCGACCGCGTTCCGCGAGCATCCATATCACCATCCGACCATCGGCTGGCGAGCCGACGTTGAGAACGTGCCGACCGCGCGGCTCAAAGAGTTCTACGACACGTTCTATCATCCGAATAACGCGACCGCGGTCGTCGTCGGCGACTTCGACCGTGCGGACGCGCTCGCGCTCGTCGTCAAACACTTCGGCGCGATTCCGGCCTCTGCCTCCGCGATACCGGAAGTCTACACGGACGAGCCTGAGCAGCAGGGCGAGCGTCGCGTCGTAGTGCGTCGCGCGGGCGAGTTGCCGCTCGTGCAGGTTGCATTTCGCGCGCCCGCCGCGCTCGGCCAAACTTCGGTGTTGTCGAACGCGGAGCTGGCAGAGCGCGCCGCAGCGCCGCCCCGTGAGAACGACATCTTCCCGCTCGCCGTCCTCGCCGCCGCGCTCGGCAACGGTGTGACGAGCCGGCTTTATCAAGCTCTGGTGGAGACCGAATTGGCCGTGAGCGTTGACGCGCGCGTTGACCAGTTCCGCGACCCCGGCCTCTTCAACGTCTACGCGACGGCGAGTCCCGGCGTCGAGCCGCAGCGAATCGAGGAAGTTATCAGGCGCGAGCTTGCGCGCGCGGCTGAGGACTTGGGCGACGCGGAAACGGGGAAGGCCAAGCGACAGATCGCAGCGCACGTCGCATACGAGCGCGACGGCACGCACAACGTCGCGATGCAGATGTCGGAGGCCGAGGCGGTCGCGGACTGGCGCTTCTTCAAAGACTACGCGAAACGCGTCGCGCGCGTGACGACGGACGACGTGCGACGCGTCGCCGCGCAGTACTTTGACGAGGATAGTCGCACCGTCGGTTTTTTCATCCCTAAGAACAGCGGCGGCAATGGCTCAAGCGGCGCGGGCATGATCTCGATGAAAGCCGCGCTCAAGCCGCACGGCTACAAGTTTCAACACGAGCCTCTCGACGAAGAGAAAGCGGCGGGCGGCGGCGCGGCGGCGGCGCGAAGTTCTGCCGCGGCAGGGGGCGCGGGCTTCGCATCGCGCGTCGTGCGCGAGGAGTTGGAGACGGGCGCGGCGCTGCTCGTTTTAGAGAACCGTGCGACTCCCACCGTCTCGCTGCGCGGCAGTTTGCGCGCAGGCTCGTACTTCGAGCCGCGCGACAAGCCGGGCCTTGCGCGCCTGACGGCGGAGATGCTGAAGCGCGGCACTGAGCGGCGCAGCAAGCTTGAGCTTGCGGGCGAGCTTGAACAGGTGGGCGCGGACGTGGAGCTGAGCGCGGACGCCTTCGACGTGCAGATCGTGGCGCGCTCGCTCGCCGAAGACTTTCCCGCGCTCGTGCGTCTGCTCGCGGAGATGCTGCGCGAGCCTTCGTTCCCCGCGGACGAGCTAGAGAAGCTGAAGCAGCAGACGGTCGCGGCGATACGCGAGCAACAGTCGGACACGCGTTGGCGCGCGTTCGAGCGTCTGTCGCAGACGATCTTCGACGAGGCGAACCCGTTCTTCGTACACGGCGGCGAGCGGCTGCTTGAGAGCGTCGGCTCGATCACGGTCGAGGACGTGCGCGCGTTCTACGAGAAATTCTACGGCGGGCGTTCGCTCATACTTTCGGTCGCGGGCGACGTGCGCGCCGCCGAAGGCGTGCGGCTTCTGCGCGAGGCGCTCGAAGGCTTCGGAGGGCCGGAGAGCGTGGAGGTGAGCGTCAAAGACCCTGAGCCGCAGGAGGGCGCGCGGCGCGAGTTCGTCGTCGTGAAGGACAAGGCGAACGTGGACGTTCTGCTCGGCTCCGCCGCGCCGCTCCGACGCAACGCGGCGGACTACTACGCTGCGATGCTCGCCAACCGCGCTCTCGGCGAGTCAACGCTCTCGTCGCGTCTGGGCCTACAGGTGCGCGACGCGGAAGGCTTGACCTACGGCATCGCCTCGCGCTTCCGCGCGCCTTCCTTGGCGGCGGGGCCGTGGTACATAGCCGTGTCGGTGAATCCCGAAAACGTCGAGCGCGCCGTCGCCTCTTCGTTGGGAGTGCTGCGCGAGTACGTCGAGCAGGGGATACGAGCGGACGAGCTTGAGGACGAGAAGTCTTCGGCCATAGGCGCGTTCAAGGTCTCGCTCTCGACGAACGCGGGGCTGGCCGCCGCGATGTGGAACGCGGAGTTCTACCGGCTCGGCCTCGACTACGTCGAGCGTTACCCCGAGCTTGTCCGCGCGGTCACGATTGACGAAGTGAACGCCGCCATACGCA
>DASQLL010000430.1:0-5245 GCA_035630035.1 Pyrinomonadaceae bacterium
AGTAATAATGCACAGACGTAATCTTCTTGTCTTCGCGCTCGCCGTCTCGTTTCTGTCCGCGTCGCTGGCGGGACTGCGAACGGCTCAGGCCGCCCCGCAAGCGAAGGGCGCGCGGCAGGCGGCGACGCAGCGCGCACAGCAGAAGCCCGCGCCCGCGCCGACGCCCGCGTCGCCGCTCGCAGAGGCCGCGCCGTTCGTCAACAAGGTGCTTGCCAACGGGCTTGAGGTCATCGTTCTCGAAGACCACTCGGTGCCGCTCGTCACCGTGGAGCTTGCCGTCCGCAACGGCTCGTTCACAGAGCCGCCGGAGTTGAACGGCCTGTCGCACCTCTACGAGCACATGTTCTTCAAGCCGACGCGCGAGATATTCGTGCGCGAGCCGATCCTGCGGGCGATTGACAGCATGGGCATCATCTACAACGGCGAGACGAAAGAGGAGGTCGTCAACTACTACTTCACGACGACGACGCCGAACTTCCCCGCCGCGATGCGGTTCATGCGCGCTCAGGCGATGTTCCAGACCTTCGACGAGGCGCAGTTCGCGCAGGAGCGCGAGGTGGTCATCGGCGAGCTTGACCGGCACGAGTCGAACCCCTACGGCCCGATCAACAAGGTGATGAACGACCGCCTCTTCTACAAGTTCCCAAGCCGCAAGCGGCCCGGCGGCGACAAGGCAACCGTGCGCTCGGCGACGACCGACACCATGCGCCTCATACAGAGCCGCTACTACGTGCCGAACAACTCGGCCATCGTCGTCACGGGCGACGTGAGTCCGCAGGCGGCCTTCCAGCTCGTCGAAGAATTGTTCGGCTCGTGGCCGCGTCGCGACAAAGACCCCTTCGAGGAGTTCCCGCTCGTCGAGCATCCCCCGCTTCAGAAGAGCGAGAGCCAGATCATCACGAGTCCCGTCAACAACATCATCATCAACGTCGGCTGGCACGGGCCTTCAATCGGCAAGGACGACGCGGCGACCTACGCGGCTGACGTTTTCTCTTTCATCCTCCGCCAGCCGAACTCGCGCTTCCAGCGCGCGCTCGTTGACACAGGGCTTGTCACGGGCGCGGGCTTCGGCTACTACACGCAGCGCAACGTCGGGCCTATAAATCTCATCATCCAGACCACGCCCGACAAGGCGCGCGCCGCCGTGCGCGCCGCATACGAAGAGGTCGCGCATTTTAACGACCCCGACTATTTCACAGACGAAGAGCTTGAGAGCGCGAAGTCGCTTCTCGAAGCCGACGACCTCTACTCGCGCGAGAAACTTTCGGAGTACGCGCACACGATAACCTTCTGGTGGGCCTCGACCGGCCTCGACTACTTCCGCGGCTACCTCAAACGCCTGCGCGCGACCTCGCGCGCCGACATCAGCCGTTACGTTCGGACGTACATACAGGGCAAGCCGCACGTGGGCCTCGCGCTCATGTCGGAGGAGTCGTTGAAGGCTTCGGGGCTGACCGAAGCCGATCTGATCGGGCCGGACGCGCCGCTCGCTAAATCCGCGACGGCGGGCAGATGAGCAGGCAGCGGAGTGTAAGCGATATGACAAGGGCGTCGGAAGAACGGAAGATGAAAGCAATGGTGAACGAGACGAAAGTGTTTGCGAGCTTCGGGAGTCGCGCGTCGTCGTGGCTGTTGGCGCTTGCGCTGCTGGCCGCTTCTCTCACAAACGTCGCGTCGGCGCAAACGTCGGGCGCGGATGCACTGCCTGCGCGCACGCCCGAGCAGGTCGAAAGCGTCGGTGCGTCGCGCAGAATCGTCGAGAGCGCGCGACTCGTCACGGAGCTTGATGTTAACGGGCTGAAGGTTCTCGTCAAGCGGCGCTTGGGCAGCCAGACCGTGGTCACGGGGCTGTTCCTGCGCGGCGGCTCGCGCAACCTGACGGCGGAGAACGCGGGCGTCGAGGCGCTGATGCTCGACGTTGCGACCGAGGCGAGCGAGAACTTCCCGCGCGAGCGTTTCCGGCGCGAGCTGTCGCGCATCGGCACGAGCATCAGCTACGGCGTCAACTACGACTACTCCGGGTTCGTGATGGGTTCGACGCGCAAGCACTTCGACCGCTCCTGGGAAATCTTCACGGACGCCGCGCTGCGTCCGAGCTTCACGCCCGACGACTTCCAACGCGTGAAGGGCCGCACGCTCGCCTCGCTCTCGGACAACGAAGACACGCCCGACTCTTACCTGCAAGAGCTTCAGTCGCGCGTCGCATACGCCGGCCATCCTTACATGAACGAGCCGCGCGGCTCGGTCGCTTCGGTGACGCGCCTGACGGTCGAGGACGTGAAGCGTTACCACAAGCAGGCGATGCAGACCTCGCGGCTTCTGCTCGTCGTCGTCGGCGACGTTGACCCGCAGGAGATACGCCGGAAGGTCGAATCGTCCTTAGGGAAGCTGCCGCGCGGCGACTACAAGCCGTCGCCGCTCCCGCCGCTCTCGTTCAGCGCGCCCACGCTCGCCGTAACGCAGCGCGCGATCCCGACGAACTACGTGCAGGGCGTCTTCGCCGCGCCTCCCCTGACCTCCGCCGACATCTACCCGATGCGTATCGCGTCGTCCATCTTGCAGAACCGCGTCTACCTCGAAGTCCGCGTTCGCCGCAACCTCTCCTACGCGCCCGACGCGTTCCTGCGCGATCAGGGCGCGAACACCGGCGGCATCTACGTCACCGCGGTTGACGCCAATCAGGCCGTGCGCGTCATGCTCAGCGAGATAGCACGGCTCCAGCGCGAGCCGATCAGCGCGAACGAGCTTACGGCGACGACGCAGTCGTTCCTCACGCGCCACTATCTGGGGCAGGAGACCAACGCGGCGCAGGGGGGCGAGCTGGCGCAGTACGAGCTTATAGGCGGCGGATGGCGCAACTCCTCGGTCTTCCTCGAACGCCTGCGCGCAGTCACCCCCGAAGAGGTGCAGCGCGTCGCCAACACCTACATGCGAAACCTACAGTTCGTCGTCATCGGCGACCCGCGCCAGATTGACCGCGGCGTCTTCACGCATCAGGCGGGAGAGTAGGGGAAGCAAAAGGCAAGAGGCAAAAGTTAAAAATGAAGACGCGCCCCGCGCGCGCACACGGCGCTCGGCGGATAGAGCGTCCACGCTGTTTTTAGAAGATGTTAGAAAAGCCCCGTTAGGGGCGGGATGTTTGTAGCCCAAGCGATTCTACTTCCCCTTAAAGCTCCGTAGGAGCGAAATGTTTCTTACATTTCGCTCCTACGGAGCTTAGGTGTAGTTGGGTCGCGCCGTGCTACAAACATCCCGCCCCTAACGGGGCTAATCTTTCAAACGGTTTCTAACGCTCAAGCTCGTCCGCGAGCTTCTTGTGCAGCTCGGCGTCGAGGGTTTTGAGCGCGCGCGCCTGATGCGCCGCAGCCGCACGGTCGCCGATTTCGAGGTAGGCGAGGCCGAGGTTGTAGAAGCCTTCGGCCATGTCGGGACGGAGCGCGACGGCGTGCTTGTAGTATTCGAGAGCCTTGTAGTAGTTGCCCGCGTGGTAGTACGCGTCGCCGAGTTTATTGATGGCCTCGTAGGAGTTGGGCTTGAGCCGGAGCGCCTGCTCGAAGGCTCGTATGGCGTCATGATTCTTGCCCTGCTTGACCTTGCAGAAGCCGACCTGAATCCAAGCCTCTGCGCGCGAGGGGTTCTTGTTAACGGCGGTCTCGAAGAAGCCGAGCGCGCTGTCGTAGTTTCCGAGCCAGAGCGAGTTTAGCCCGCTACGGTAGTACCAGTCCGACGCCCCGCCCGCCCTTTGCGCGCCCTTCAACTTCTCCGCAAGCTCGTCGAAGCTGACGGCCCTCGCCGCCCCACGCAGAGATAGGAAACGCGGCGACCCCAGCGCGAGGTTGATGTTCTGTCCGTTCATCACGCGGATGGTGACGATGCCGACGACCTGACCGCGCATGTTGAAGACCGGGCTGCCGGAGTTGCCGTGCGAGATGGGCGCGGTTATCTGCACGATGCGCCCAAGAGAAGGCACCTCGCGCACAGCCGACACGATGCCGTCGGCCACAGACCCTTCGAGCCGCAAGGGGTTCCCGATGACGAAAATCTTCTCGCCCTCTTCCGGCAACGCCTGCGTCGTTTCGGCCACGCGCGCGCGCTCGGCTGGCATCTCGACGTTTAAGACAGCGAGGTCGCCGTCCTCGTCAACGTCGGCGAGGCCAGTGACCGCGTAGGTCTTGCCCTTGCCCTCGAACGTGCGAATCTCCGCGCGGCTCGCGCCCTCGACGACGTGCAGGTTGGTCAGCACTTGGCCGGGGCGTATGAAGAAGCCGCTGCCCGTTAGCGCGACCTCGCCGTTGGAGTTGTATGTGATGACCGAGACGACCGAGGGCTTGACGCGGCGGACTAGCTCCGGGAGCGACTCTTCGGCGGAGGCGTTTGTGGCGAAGGCGCAAAGGGCGAACAGCGCCAGCCACAGGGGAAGCTTGCGGTTCAACATCTTCGGGGACTTTCTTCTCAAAAGATTCGACCGAGCCGTGAACTGCTCGGCGCATTCAGGAGGGATTCAACGGGCGAAACCCTTTTGCATCTGCGTCGCGCGTCCGGGCCGGGGTAACCGGGCGGCGACCTTGCAAATGATTATGACGCGATTTTCCGTGAAGTCAATTACTTTGTGACGAAATTGTGTCGGGGCGGGTAAGTCGCCGGTCGTAAGTACAAAAAGGCCCTGAAAGGGCCTTAGAAAAAAGCCGGGGGCGTCGCTTAGGCCCTCACTCGCTTTCGCTCGCTCGGGCTTGCTCGCCCCCGGCTATTTTATTCATCCCCTGCGGAGATGGGCTACCGCACGGGGCGCGCTAGCGCACGACCGTGCCGATGATGGTGCCGCGCGGCGTAGACGTCTCGTCCTCGAGTGTGATCAGGAGGCCGAAGTCCCTGAGCGTCGTCTCGGACTTGATCTCGGCCTCGTTACGCTGGCCCGTGTTCACGATCTGACCGAGTTTGACGTACTTGTTGTCGGGCGAGACGGCCCAAAGCACGTAGACCTTGCCGCCCGGCGATTCCTTCAATTCGTGGAAGCGTGCCGTGACAGTCGTCGGGCCGTCATTGCGCGGCTCGATGTTGAAGTTAACGCGCGAGCCAGTCAACTCGCCCGTCAGGTTGACCTTCAACTGCGTGTCGTCGCCGCGCTTCATCCCCCTGACGTTGAGCATCGGCGCCGTGTAGGCCGCGACCGCGCCGTTGGTCGTCGTAGCCGAGACCTTCTCGCCGACGGCGGCCCCGTCCTCGCGGTCGGTGCTCGAAAGCGGGA
>DASQLL010000431.1:0-2843 GCA_035630035.1 Pyrinomonadaceae bacterium
CTCTTCACCTTGACGAGCTTAGAAGGGATGGCTCGATTATAACTTTGTCAAAGAACTTTTTCGGTTCTACTTAAAAGACGAAAGGTTTTCAGTTCAGCGTTCAGCGCTGCGGACTTCTGACTTTTAGAAGGGTAGCGAGCCGCCCTTAGCGGGTTCGGGGGGGAGTTGCGCGAAGCGTTCGGGGCTTAGCTCCTGAAGCTTGTCAGCCGCGGCGCGGACGACGCTCGACTCCTGTATGGGCTTGCCGTCTTTGCCCTGCGCCTTGCGCGCCGCCTCGACCACGCCGAAGAGGAGGTTGACGGCATCGTCCTTCTTGCCCTGCTTCTCGTAGACGGCGGCGAGGTGAAGCTTCAGAGTGTTCTCGGAGACGGTCTTGTTCTTGTCGCCGAGAAGCTCGTTATAAAGGGCGACCGCGGCGTCGTGCTGTCCGTCGGCTTCGCGCGCCTGCGCGAGCGCGAACTTCGCGCGTGCCGCGACCTCGTCGTTCCCGCTCTTGCCGACGGCTTCAAGCTCGCTCAATCCCTTCGGGCGATCAACCGTCAAGAGGTTCGCGGCGGCGAAGTAGCGCGCAAGCTCGCTGAACGGCGAGCCGTAGTCGCGCTGAATCTTCTGGAACTCTTCGACGGCGCGTTGCGCGCGCTCGCGCTCGTCCTTGAAGGTCGGGCCGGTCTGGCCGGGTTGTAGCCTGCCCTCGATGGGAGTGTCGGTGATCTCGATGGCCTTGCCGAGCGCGAGGCGTGCCGCGTCGGCCTGCCGCCCACGCCACCAAGAGAAGACCAGTAGAAGTGCGACGAGCGCGATTGCGCCGCCAACAATATAGAGAATAGTCCGCCCGCGCCCCTCGAAGCGGTGCGAGAGGCGTCCGTATGCGTCAAGCGTCGTGTCGCGGAATTTGTCGTGCTTGAGCTGTTGTGCGCGTTTCTTTGAAGTTCGAGCCACTGCTTTTTCCCGTCGCAAGAACGCACTGTCTGGTGCGTTCTTTTTTACAGAGTTTGAGGCAAAGGCTTCACTCTAACGACGGGCGTCGGGGGTTGTCAAGCAAGGTCGCAAGAGCAAGTTTGAACGCCTACGCTATTGATAGTTGCGCCGTGGAGGGGATAAGCTGTGCGGCGCGGGCGGCTTCAAACGCATCAGATATTCACGCATGAAAAATTTCCGGGAACAAAACGGGGCGGGCCGGTGTCGAAAGGTTCAGTTAAGGGGGGAAAGGCCCTTTGATAGACCCTCCCAGTCCGACGGAGGACGCCTGTGAGCTTCGGAGAGCCAATCGCCCTCCGCATGGAGGCGGAGATGGAGAGGACTGCCGACGCGGCAGCCTCCGGCGAGGCGCGTTTCGCAGGCGCGGAGGATCAGTTCCTTGAAAGGCTCAAGGCGGGTGACGCGGCGGCCTTCAATCACTTGGTCGAGGAGCGGCACGCGGACATCTACGCGCTGCTATACCGTCTGACGGAAGACGCCGAAGAGGCGCGCGATCTGACGCAGGAGACTTTCCTGCAAGCGTTCCGCCACATCGCGAACTTTCGCGGCGACGCAGACCTTCGGACGTGGCTCTACCGCATCGCCGTCAATCAGGCGCGCAACCGTTGGCGCTGGTGGAAGCGTCGGCGACGCGACCGAACGGTCTCGCTCGACGCGCCCGCAAGCGATGCGAACGACACGCCGCTTTCGACTAGGCTCGCGGGCAACGAAGCGGGCGACCCGGAACAGCAGACCCTCGCGCGAGAGCGAGAGCGAGCGTTGCTAACGGCGCTCCACACGCTCTCAAGCGCGTACCGCGAAGTCATCGTGCTGCGCGACATCGAGGGACTGAGCTACGAAGAGGTCGCGCACGCGCTTGAGATAAACGTCGGCACGGTCAAGTCGCGACTGTCGAGAGGTCGCATCGAGCTTCGACGGAGGCTCGAAGGCTCTTTGTAATTGCGGATTGCGGAATGCGGATTGCGGATTCGATGAAAGTCGCGCTGTTTCAAGTCACGAGCATTAACCGCGTGGCGAACGCAGGTTGAGCGCAGATTTTAAGTCGCCCTAAATCCGCAATCCGAAATCCGCATTCCGCAATCGGATGGCTGCCCCGCCCCGGCTTCACCAAAACCCGGTGCCAGGTGGGTCAGGAAGCGGCGGAAGCAGCCCCCGGTCGAGGCGACCGAAGCCGTCAGCGCGGCGCATGAGCGGTTTTTGAAAACGCGGCCAGCAACACCCGTTTTTCTGTCAACGCTCGGCGCGCACGCGCGGACGGCCACGACGCCGAGGCCGTGGACTCGCGACAACTGCTTCCTTGAAAAAGGGAGCAGCCGGGGTCGGCCAGCCATCCGAGAGAGGTTAGAGGCTAGAGGTTAGAGGTTAGTTAAAAGCTGACCACGACTAACCTCTAACCTCTAACCTCTAGCCTCTAACCTCTGATTTTATGATGACGTGTGAGGAATCACAGAAGGCTCTTTCGCCGTACCTCGACGGCGCGCTCGGGCGCGAGTCGAGCGACGCGCTGGGCGAGCATCTCGGCGTCTGCCCGGTCTGTCGCGGACAGATGGAAAGTATGCGCGCCGTGGTGCGCGCACTCTCGCTCGTCGAGCGTCCCGCGCCTCCCGCGAACCTCGCCTACGAGATCACACAGGCCATCGTTATCGAACGCGCCGCGCGCCGCGCAAGCCCGAGCCTGCCCCTGTCCGAGCGCGTGGCCCGTTGGGTCAGCCCGCGCGTGATGCCTTACGCGGTCGGCGCGCTCTACTCGATGCTGCTCTTCGTCGGCGTGTTCGGCGCGCTTCGACAGCAGTTTCAGGTGCTACGAAATCTCGCCGAGGCGCAGCGGCTCGAAGCGGGGCTGCCCTACACCGTGACGTGGGTCG
>DASQLL010000432.1:0-3924 GCA_035630035.1 Pyrinomonadaceae bacterium
GTTCCGCGAGCCGTTCGCCTCTGTCCCATGCCGACTTCAACTTCTGCACGGCATCCGACTCCCCGAACGTCTCCAAAGCTTTGACGAGAAACTGGTCGGACGACCCCGCCTGCTCGCGCGTGCCCTGACTGTAGAAAGAGACGCCGAGAAAACGGGGCGCGCGGTCTTCCGGTTTGAAGCGTGTCTCAAGCCAGTGTCGGACGAGAGCCGACTTACCGACGCCGCCGAAACCCACAAGAGCCAGCACACCTACCTTTGAATCGGCGTAAGCGTCGTCGAGCCAGCCAAGCGCTTCTTCGCGCCCGAAGAGGTCGCCGGACTCGCCCGGCATCACTCGCAGCAGATTCGCCAGCGAAAGCTCAGGCAGGCTTTTAACGGACTCCGGCACGACGGCAACTGCCGGCAGCCGCTTGGTCGGAGGCTTATCCTTTAGTCGTCGCCGCAACCCCGCGACCACCTGCGTCCAAGCCTTGCTCTGCGGCCTCAGCGATGGCACGGGCTTGCCGCCATCGGGCAGCGCTTGGAACTGGCTGAGAAGTTCAATGTGTTCCCAACCACAGTAATCCACAATGACGGGGATGATGAGAACGCCGTCCTCTCGGTGACGTCTGAGCAGTTCCGGGACTTCGACGTTCTGACAGAACGGCGACTCAATGAACTCGGCACTGACGAGGAAGAGCGCGACCTCTGTCTCTTTCATCGCGCGGTCGAGTTCTTCGCGCCAGAGGTCGCCCGCTTCGATACAGCGGTCATGCCACACAGTTATGACGCCTTCGGCCTTGAGCGTACTCAAGTGCGTGACGAGGCGCTTCTTCCTATCCTCATTGGCGCGGCTGTAGCTGATGAAAACTCTGTAACCGTGCGTACTCATGTCGTCCCTCGTGAAGCTGTGGACTAAAGGCGGCGCGCGCTGTGCGTGTGGCGAAGAGTGTTCGGCGCGTCCGCCTTCCGAGAGTCTAACGCTGTGGCGCGGCAAGAATACACGCTCGACGCCTTCGGGCAAAGAGTAAAGTTCGCGCACGCGCGTTGCTTGTCGGTGGTAGTAGTGGCGTGTTAATTTTCTTCGTTTCGAGAGGCGGGCAAAACGCGCTCTGTGTGTGGGCGGCGCGCTCATCGCGGGGGCGTCGGATTTATCCAAGTGTCGGCGAAGTCTTTCATGGTTGACGCGGAGCAAAGTTTAAAAGAGCGCGTGCGCTCGTTTTGGCAGGCGCATCCGTGTGGCACGAAGTTCGCCGATGCGGAGGAGGGCACGCGCGCGTTCTTCGAGGCCGTCGAGGAGCATCGCTACCGAACGGAGTGGCACATCCCAGAAGCCGCGGGGTTCGATAAGGCGAAGGGCCTGCGCGTGCTTGAGATAGGTTGCGGGCTTGGGACGGACGGGGCGCGGTTCGCGCGCGCGGGCGCAATCTATACGGGCGTTGATTTGACGGAGGCCGCCGTCTCGCTCGCGCGTCGTCGCTTCGAGCTTGAAGGCTTGCCGGGCGAGTTCCGCGTGGCCGACGCCGAAGCTTTGGAGTTCGCCGTCGAGTCTTTCGACCTCGTCTACTCGCACGGCGTCTTGCACCACACGCCGGACGGACGGGCTGCCGTGCGCGAGGTTCGACGCGTGCTTGCTCCCGGTGGCCGCGCGGTCGTGATGCTCTATCACCGCGACTCTTTTAACTACCGCGTGAACATCGGCCTGCTGCGGCGCGTCGGCGCGCGGCTTTTGAGGACGGAGGCGGGCGTGCGGCTTGCTCACCGACTGACGGGCGAGCCAATCGAGAGCCTGCGCGAGCACGCGGCTCGTCTGAAGCAGGACGCGGGGCAGTATCTTTCGGCGGGCGAGTTTTTGAGCCGCAACACGGACGGCGCGGGGAACCCTCTGACGCGCGTCTACTCGCGGCGCGAGGCGCGCGAGCTGTTCAAGGATTTCGCGCGCGTCGAGTTCGCCGTGCATTTTCTGAACAAGCGTTGGCTGCCTGTGGTCGGCCCGCTGCTCTCGCGCCCGCTTGAGACGCGGCTCGCGTCGCGCTGGGGCTGGCACCTCTGGATTTACGCGGAGAAGTAAAGAGTTTTCAGTTTTCGGTTTTCAGTTTTCAGCAGGAACGCGCTGTTGACTGAAAACTGAAAACTGAAAACTGAAAACTGTTTATGAGGAATGTCTTAATAACAGGCGGCGCGGGCTTCATCGGGTCGCACCTCGTCGAACGTCTGCTGGGCGAGGGCGCGTGGCGCGTCCACGTCGTTGACGACTTCAACGACTTCTACGATCCCGCGCTCAAGCGCCGGAACGTCGCGCCGCACTTGGGGCGCGAAGGCTTCCGTCTCTACGAGGCCGACATACGCGACCGCGACGCGCTGGAACGAATATTCGACGAGACGACCTACGACGTGATCGTCCACCTCGCCGCGCGCGCCGGTGTGCGCCCGTCGCTCGCGGAGCCTGTGCTGTACGCCGAGACGAACATCGGCGGCACTCTCAACCTTCTGGAGCTTGCGCGCGCCCGCGATGTCGGGCAGTTCGTCTTCGGCTCGTCGTCGTCCGTATACGGCGAGAACGAGAAAGTCCCTTTCGCCGAAAGCGACCCCATCTTCAATCCGATAAGCCCCTATGCCGCGACGAAGGCGGCGGGCGAGCTTCTGTGCCACACATACTCGCACCTTTGGGCCTTGCGATGCGTGTGCCTACGCTTCTTCACCGTCTACGGCGCGCGCCAGCGGCCCGACCTCGCCATACACAAGTTCGCGCGTCTCATCTCGGCGGGAGAGCCTATCCCCGTCTTCGGCGACGGAACGACCCGCCGCGACTACACCTTCGTTGACGACATCATCGCGGGCGTGCGAGCCGCGATGGATTACCGCGAGAGCCGGTACGAAGTCATAAACTTAGGCGAGTCGCGGACTGTGGAGCTTCGCGAACTGATCGGTCTGCTTGAGAAGCAGCTTGGGCGCGAAGCTATCATTGACCGTCAGCCCTTGCAGCCCGGCGACGTGCCGCAGACCTTCGCCGACATCACGAAGGCGCGGCGGCTCCTCGGCTACAATCCGCAAACGCCGATTGAAGAGGGCATACGCCGTTTCGTCGAGTGGTTCAACCGCGAGGCCGAAGCGGTGAGAGATTGATTCACAGGATGGACAGGATGAAGAGTAGGATGGACAGGATAAGAGGAACAGCGAGTGCGGAACGCCGAATTAGAATTGTATTCCCTCCTTCATCTGTCTTTATCCTGTCTATCCTGCACGTTTTTTATCCTGTCCATCCTGTGAATTGCTTTAGCGTGAGATTAGAGGAGAGCAGATGAAGATTTACGACGAAGAAGAGACTGTCATCAGCCGTCGCGTCGCGGAGGCCGACGACGAAACCATCGCGGACGAAGCGACCGTGGCGGCGACGTTGAGCGCGCCGGGCGTCGCGCCGGAGATTTCGCTCTTCCTGCCCGTCCTGAACGAAGAGCCGAACCTGCGCCCGCTGCACGTGAAGATTGACGAGGCGCTGGCGCGGCTTGGTCGCACGGCGGAGATAATTTACGTTGACGACGGCTCGACCGACGGCAGTCTCGAAGCTTTGCGCGACATCGCGGCGCGCGACCCGCGCGTGCGCGTCATAGGTCTCAGGCGCAACTACGGACAGACCGCCGCGATGGCCGCGGGCATTGACGCCGCGCACGGAAAAATCCTCATCCCTATGGACGCGGATTTGCAGAACGACCCGGCGGACATCGAGCGTCTTCTGGCGAAGCTCGACGAGGGCTTCGATGTCGTGTCGGGCTGGCGCAAGGCGCGTCAGGACAAGATGGTCTCGCGCAAGATTCCTTCGATGATCGCCAACCGCGTCATCTCTTTCATAGGCGGCGTCAAGCTCCACGACTACGGCTGCTCTCTGAAGGCGTATCGCCGCGAGTTTTTGAAAGAGGTGAAGCTCTACGGCGAGATGAACCGCTT
>DASQLL010000433.1:0-3969 GCA_035630035.1 Pyrinomonadaceae bacterium
GGAAGGACGCAAGAGCGTCACGATTCAGGAGGTCGCGCTCGCCGCTCATCTGGGCCGTGAGCTTCCGCCCGACACGGAGCCGGGACTCTCGGCCACGTACTTCTTCGAGCCGAAGAATTTCACGTTCCCCTTCGGCACGCACATCGCCGTCGTCGAGATTGAGCGCGACACGGGTGAAGTGAAGTTCGTGCGCTACGTCGCCGTTGACGACTGCGGACGTGTAATCAACCCGATGCTCGTTGACGGACAGGTGCAGGGCGGCATCGTCCAGTCAATCGGGCAGGCGCTCTACGAAGAGGTCGTCTACGACGAGCAGGGGCAGTTAGCGACGGGCACGCTGATGGACTACGCCGTCCCGCGCGCGAAGATGATTCCGTGGTTGGAGCTTGACCGCACAGAGACGCCGACGGACGTTAATCCGATGGGCGTCAAAGGCGTCGGCGAGGCCGGCACGATAGGCGCAACCCCGGCAATCGTCAACGCAGTCGTTGACGCGCTCTCGCCCTTCGGCGTGCGCCACATAGACATGCCCATCAAGCCTGAGACGGTCTGGCGCATCATCAATGGTAAATAGTGAATGGTAAATGGTGAATGGAGAAAAGCAGTTTCCATTTACCATTTACCATTTACCATTCACGAGGAGAAAGAGATGATCCCCGCACAATTCGATTACGTCGCGCCCGCGACGCTCGACGAGGCGCTGTCTCTGTTGGCCTCGCGCCCTGACGACGCGAAGATTCTTGCGGGCGGGCACAGCCTCATCCCCGCGATGAAGCTCAGGCTCGCGCAGCCCGCGCTGCTTATTGACATCGGTCGCGTCAAAGACCTTTCTTACATACGCGAGGAGGGCGGCGCTCTTCGCATAGGCGCGATGACGACGCACCACGAGATTGAGTCGAGCGAGCGTCTGCGCGACGTTTGCCCGTTGCTGCCCGAATGTGCCGCCTCAATCGGCGACGTGCAGGTTCGCAACCGGGGCACAATCGGCGGGAGCGTCGCGCACGCAGACCCGGCAGCGGACTGGCCCGCCGCCATGCTTGCCCTGCGCGCCGAGATGGTCGCCGTCAGCTCGCAGGGCGAGCGCGTCATCGCCGCCGACGATTTTTTCGTTGACATGCTCACGACCGCGCTGCGGCCCGACGAAGTGCTGCGCGAAATCAGAATCAACGCGCCGCAGGGGCGGACTGGGCAGTCGTACACGAAATTCCCGCACCCCGCCTCCGGCTTCGCGGTCGTAGGCGTCGCCGTCAGTCTCACGCTCGACGGCGACGGCAAATGCTCGAACGCGGGCGTCGCCGTCACGGGCGTCGCCGCCGTGCCCTACCGCGCCGCTCAGGTTGAGAGCGCGCTCAAAGGCCCCGCGCTCGACGAGCAGTCAATCGCCGCAGCCGCCTCACACGCAGCGGACGGCGTTGACGCCAACGGCGATATATACGCCTCCGCCGACTACCGACGCCACCTCGCCACGGTGTACGCGCGCAGGGGCATCGCCGCGGCTGTTTCGAGAATAAGCTGAACACTGGGAGCGCGGGCATCCCTGCCCGCCAAAGCGTGCCATTGCACGCTTCAAAACTTTCCACTTGTTCAAGCTCGAATTTAAGCGCGTCTTTTTTTCGCGCTGACGCGCTCAAGGCGGGCAGGGATGCCCGCGCTCCCGGCGAGAGGATGACTTTCTTCTCACATGAAAATCGAAGGCACACATGAGCTTCGCGCGCGCCGCGAGCGAGTCTGGCAGGCGTTGATTGACCCTGCCGTGTTGCAGCGTTGCATTCCGGGCTGCGAGCGTCTTGAGCGGACGGGCGAGGACGCATACGCGGCGACCTTGCGCGCGGGCGTCGGCGCGATCAAGGGCGTCTTTCAGGGGAACGTGCGGCTCGAAGACATGCGCGCGCCCGCGCATTACCGCATCGTCGTTGACGGCAAGGGTCAGCCCGGATTTTTGAAGGGCGCGGGCGACCTCGACCTCGAAGAAAGCGGCGGCGCGACCGTAGTTAAGTACGCGGGCGACGTGCAGGTCGGTGGCACGCTCGCCTCCGTAGGCCAGCGAATGATTCAGGGCGCGGCCAAGATGATGGCGACGCAGTTCTTCACAGCCCTCGAAGCCGAAGCTCAAGTCGAGCAGGGCGACCCGCCACCCGAACACGGTTTTTTTAGAACTGCCCTGAGAGTGATCTCAGGGCTGCTGCGGAAAATCTTCAAACGACATTGAGGCCGGTTCAGCCGTTTTTCGCCAGCTCCTCTCTCAGTTTGAACCGCTGAGTCTTTCCCGTTGCCGTGCGCGGAAGCGCGTCGTTGAAGCGAAACTCGGTCGGGCGTTTGTAGGGCGGAAGCTGCGCGGCGGCGTGCGCTTTCAACTTCGCTTCGATTCCCTCGACGCCCGCGCTCGCTGATTTGAGCACGACGAAGGCGACGATGGAGTTGAGGCCGTCGGCGTCCGCGCGTGGGACGACCGCGGTTTCAAGAACGTCGGGGCATGAAAGTAGTGCATCCTCGACTTCGACGGGCGAGACCCACATGCCTTTGACCTTGAACATGTCGTCGCCGCGCCCCTCGAACCAGTAGAAGCCTTCCGCGTCGCGCCGGTAGATGTCGCCTGTGCGAACCCACTCGCCCTTGATTGCCTCGGCGGTCTTCTCCGGCTCGTTCCAGTAGCCAGCGCACGCGCTCAAGCCTTTTATCCAGAGTGCGCCCTCGCCTTCACCTGTTACTTCGTGGCCGGACTCATTGAGAATCTTCGCCTCGTAGCCCGGCACTTCCCTGCCGCTGCTGCCCACTCGCACCTCGCCCCTTCGGTTCGAGATGAACATCTGTAACATCTCGGTCGAGCCGATGCCGTCGAGTATCGGGAGGCCGGTCAGCTCCTCCCACTCGCGGAAAATCCTTTCGGGAAGTTTCTCGCCCGCGGAGACGCAGAGGTTAATCGAGCTTGTGTCGAGCGCGCCGCCGCTTGCTGCGTATTCGAGAAGGGCGCGAAAGACCGCGGGCACGCCGAAGAAGATGGTCGGTCGGTGTCGCTCGAAGACGGAAGCGATGATTTGCGGCGTCGGGCGCTCTTTGCAGAGGACGGATGTCGCGCACGACGCGAGCGGGAACGAGAGACTGTTGCCGAGGCCGTATGCGAAGAAGAGGCGCGAGGAGGAGAAGAGACGGTCTTCGGGCGTGGGCCGGAGGACGTGCTTGCAGTACGTCTCGACCGTGTAGGGCAGGTTGCGATGCGTGTGCATCGCGCCCTTCGGTCGGCCCGTGCTGCCCGACGTGTAGAGGATGAAGGCCAGCGTGTCGTCGTCGAGCGGCTCGATCTCCGACTCGTCCGCGCCCGCGAGAGTTTCCACGAAGCCCTTCGTGCCTTCGCCTTCGCCGCCGACGAGCAGCACGCTTTCGAGTCGAGGCAGATTGCGCCTGATGCCTTGCAGCTTGCCGAGTTGTTCGGACGTGACGACCGCGGCTCGCGCGCCGGAGTGGTCGAGGACGTACTGCATCTCCTGCGGCGACATCAAGGTGCTTGCGGGGACGGCTACCGCGCCGACGGCCAACGTCCCCAGAAACGCGGCGACGAATTCGGGGCAGTCCGCCGCGACGATTGCGACGCGGTCGCCCGGCCCGACGCCCAGAGACTTCAGAGCGCCGCCGAACTTTTTGACTTGTCGGAGAAGTTGTTCGTAGGTGAGCTGCCGGTCTTCGCACAGAATCGCGGGGCGCTGGTCACGCCCCGACTCTCGCGCCCCGCGAAAGACATACTCGACGAGATTCATAGTGACACCCCTCATGCGCGAACGAGTCCGCGAAGCGGACGGGCAGAATAAAGCCCCGGACGTAGCGCAGCGGAGTCCGGGGTATTCGGTCGGGAAAATACCTCAAGCCCGTGAAACGGGCGGCAGAAGATTTCCCATCTGCCGCGCCTCTGCCGCCTGCTACGCAGGCTCTTGAACGGGGGTCGGGCGCGTGTTCCCCGCGTTCCGCTTCGCTCCA
>DASQLL010000434.1:0-7470 GCA_035630035.1 Pyrinomonadaceae bacterium
CAGGCTGACCGTAAAGTTTACGGACGCATTTATACAAGCGCGAAAATTAGTCTCCGGCGTCGAACCGTGACGCCTGTGTCGGCATCTGATATCTTGTTCGACGGTACAAGCAGCCTCACTTCAATTCTCCTTTTTCGAGCGGCTTTTTTTAAGGGATGCAGCACAAAAAAAAACACCTTTTTGCCCTCGCCCTCGCGCTGTCGGCCATCGTCGCCGTCGCCTCGTTCGTCGCGAAAGCGGGGCACGGGCAGACGCCTTCGACCTCCGATAAAACTCTGAGCGACAAGTCAGCCGTGACCGCGCTCAAGCCGACCGCGTCAGTCCGCGAAAGGCGTGCCGCGACGCCCGCGACCGAAAAGAGCGCGCACGCTTTCGGCGAGGCCGTCGCGCGCAACTCGCAACTCAAGTACGAACTCACGTGGGCGTTCGGCGGCAAGCAGCAGCGCGGCTGGTATCTCTACGTGCCGCTCATCTCGCGCCTGCTAGAGACGGAGGGCGAGGCGGCGGGCGGCGACTTCGCGGGCGCGCTCGCGCGCTGGCAAAGTTCGGCGGGCTTGCGTGCGGACGGAGTGCTCGACGACGAGACGCTCTATCGAATGGTTTCCGACTGGCAGGGAGCGCGCCTGAAAGATAAGTCCGACCCGCGCCCCGACCAGTTGCTCGTCGCGCCCGTCGCAGACTTCTACGACCCCTCGCGCCCCGAAGAGCTGCGACAGGTCGAGCGCGAGACATACGCCGCCTACAAGCGCATGGTCGCGGCGGCGCTCGAAGACCCTTCGCTCGGTTTGAAGAAGACGAAGGCGGGCGAGCTTGCTTCGGAAGAGAAGTTTCTGAAGATCGTCTCGTCGTTCCGCTCGCGCGAGTATCAGGAGCATCTGCGACGGCAGTCGCCCAACTCCGGTCGCGCGGGACTCGCGGTCAACAGCCCGCACTTCACCGGACGCGCGCTCGACATCTACGTCGGCGGCGAGCCTGTCGAAACGAAGGACGCGAACCGCGCGCTACAGGTTCAGACCAGCGTCTACAAGTGGCTCGTCCGAAACGCCGACCGCTTCGGCTTCCGGCCTTACTACTACGAGCCGTGGCACTGGGAATACGTGGGCATGACGGCGAGCGCGTCGAAGTAAGAATTTTTAATCATAGAGACACAGAGGCGGCACAGAGAAATCAACTCTCTGTGCCGCCTCTGTGTTTGCTATTAACGTGGGTGAGCGGCAAGTGGCAGAAGCCCGACCGTTAGAGAGGGCGTTACATCAACACCTACGCCCTCCCTGACGGTCGGGCTTCTGCCACTCGCTTCAATCAATCTCGATGCCGAGCCTGTCCGCGCTCTTGAAGAGGGCGAGGCCGAGGACGCAGGCGATGACGAGGCTTGTGTAGAAGGTGACGATGCCGTCGAGGAATCTGCCGGGCAGGTTGCCGACGAAAGGCATGTTGAAGGGCGAGGTCACAATCGCGACGACGACGCCGACGACGAGGCTCGCGGTCTGAACGGCGAGGTACATTAGAAACGCCTTGCCGTAGTTCATCCCCATGTGCCGCATCGTGTCGAGTCCGACGAGCGGGTTGATGACCGACTTGAAACTCTCCGTCCAGCCCGCGACGAGAAGCGCCATCGGGTGGTACATGATCGCCCAACCGATGGAGAGAAGGGCTAGCACAAGGATGAGTCCGGGGCGCGACACGAGCTGCCTAACGACGGACAGCATCGTGTCGTCGTTCTGCTCGGCGCTGTCTATCTGCTGCTTCATCTGGTTCGCGGGGCGCATCCCCTCAACCTTCTTCACAAGCTCCTCTTCCTGCTCCGCCGTGCCGCCGCTCGAAAGAATGCTCAGGTCGTCGGGCTTGACGACTTTCTGCTGCGCCTCAGCGCCGTGCGGCGTGAGCGAGAGCGGATTCGTCTCACTGCCGCCGAACCAGCCGAACAGGAGCGCGAAGAACAGCAAGAGGATTGGGCCGAGCGTGACGAGCGTGACGCCGAGGCCGAGGAAGCACGGAACCACTATGTCGTCCCAGAAGGAGAAGCTAGAGAAATCAGGAAGGAAGTCGCGTTCGAGCTTGCCGTATGCGACGCGGTGTATGACGAGCGAGATGCACCCGAAGACGAGTCCCGTAGCGAGGAGCTGGCCGCGCATTCCCGCAAGTTGTAGGAAGCCGTAGAGCAGCGCGCCGCCTATGAGGCTCGCGAGGTGCTTGAACGGATAGCGGAGCGCCGTCACGAAGTCGCCGAAGCCGAACGCTTCGGCCTGAAAGTCGTAGAGCGCCTGATGCTGCCGGAGTTCTTCGACCGGGTCGCAGAAGCTGCCGCAGTCCGGGCAGAGCAGTACGTTGCTCGCGTTGACCTGATTGGGGCACGCGCGGCAGAACGTCGCGTGGCACGCGCGGCAGACGAGCGTCGCCGCCTGCTGCGGGTGGTTGCGGCACGCCGAGTCGAGACCGACGTGCGCGTTCCAAGGCTGCGCGTCCCAAGCGGGGTCGCCCCACGACTGCTCGCCCCACTGCGCTTGAGAGGCCGCGTGCTGACCGGCGTGCGCGTGAGCGCTCGTCGCGCCAGCCGAGCCGACTTGCGCGAACGCGCCGGATGCGACCGTCTCGTGCGCGGCTGCTTGCGCCGGCCAGTGGCTTCCGACCGGCACGGCGGGCTGCGGATCGAGCTTCTCAGCCGATGCGTGCGACGACGCGTTCGCGGCGGCTTGTGAAGCGGCTACCTCTTCGGCGGTGGGGGGCGGCTCCTCGCCCGTGAAGATGCGGCGCAGCATCGGCGCGCGCTGCGCTTCGATCCAGTTGAGGTTGCCTTTGCGAACTTTGTCGGTGGGCTGCACGAGTCCTTCGCCGACCCACTGCTTCATAGTAAGCAGGTCTGCCTGATAAATCTCACCGTGCGTCAACACCTGCCATATTTCGGTCTCCGCCATACTCTTTCTCCGTGAGTTTTTTTTCGAGGCGCACGCCGGGCGCGTGGCGTTTCGAGGTGGGCCGGCGAACGTGCGCGCGCGGGGATGTGACTGCCGCGCATCTCTCTACCAAAGTCGTCTGAATCGGATTTGTGAGAGGTAAGTCGCGCCGTTCGGAAGGGGCTTGCAAAGCTTACGCGCGACGCCGGAACGAGAACTGCTGTAGTGGCTTCGGGTAAGCCACTACAGCAGTATGGAAAAGCGGCGCGACTCCTGTCAACAAAAATCGCGTCGTTGGAGCCTGTTTCTGTCTTGAGCCTCAAGCGATAGGCGCATTAACCACAGAGACACAGAGGGCACTGAGTTTACACAGAGAGCCAGAATTTCTCTGTGCAATCTCAGTGCCCTCTGTGTCTCTGTGGTTAATGCGCCTTGCGCGAAACTCAAGCCGGACATCAAACATCGCGGTCTAGGCCTACTGCGTGATGCCCATCTGCGCGAGGATGAAGGCGTAGTCGAAGGCCGTCTCGCGCAGCGCGTCGTAGCGCCCGGAAGCGCCGCCGTGGCCCGCGCCCATGTTGATCTTGAAGAGGAGCGGGTTCTTGTCGGTCTTCATCGCGCGAAGTTTCGCAACGTACTTCGTCGGCTCGTGGAACAGCACCTGACTATCGTTCAAAGAGGTCTTGACGAGGATCGTCGGATAGTCCTTTGCGGCGATGTTGTCGTAAGGGGAATAGGAGAGCATGTATAGAAAATTCTCTTTGCTCTTGATTGGGTTGCCCCACTCCTCCCACTCGCTCGCCGTGAGCGGGATCGTGTCGTCGAGCATCGTGTTGATGACATCAACGAAGGGCACATAGTTGACGATGGCCTTGAAGAGGTCGGGGCGCATGTTGGCGACCGCGCCCATCAGGAGGCCGCCCGCCGAGCCGCCCGAAATCACCAGACGGTCTTTCGACGTGT
The DNA here is from genome assembly GCA_035630035.1 of Pyrinomonadaceae bacterium. Taxonomy (GTDB): domain Bacteria; phylum Acidobacteriota; class Blastocatellia; order Pyrinomonadales; family Pyrinomonadaceae; genus QHXN01. Next base: position 3,858 of record DASQLL010000434.1, read on the forward strand.
AGCCGTTCTTTACCAGATGCTCGGCGGCGGCGACGAAGTCCGTGAAGGTGTTCTTCTTCGTCATCATCTTGCCCGCGTCGTGCCACTCTTTGCCGAGGTCGCCGCCGCCGCGTATGTGCGTTGTGGCGAAGACTACGCCGCGGTTGAGTAGCGAGAGGCGGCCCGAACTGAACGTGACGCTGCGCGGCGAGCCGTATGAGCCGTAGGCGTCGAGAAGGAGCGGGCGCGTGCCGTCGAGCTTCAGGTCTTTTTTGTAGACGAGCGAGATCGGGATTTTCGTTCCGTCGGATGCGGTCGCGTAGATGCGCTCCGATTTGTAGAGGGTCGGGTCGTAGCCGCCCAGCACCGGCTGCTGTTTCAGAAGCTCGCTCTTGCCCGTCTTCACTTCGTAGTCGTAGACGGACGAAGGCGTGATGAACGACTGGTAGCTGTAGCGAACCTTCGGGGCGTCGAACTCGCGGTTCGTCGAGAAAGAGATCGAGTAGACAGGCTCAGGCACAGCGATGTCCGTGGCCTTGCCCGTCTTGAAGTCAAAGACGCGCAGCCGCGGAGTCGCGTTGCCGCGCTCGGAGACGACGTAGAAGTCTTTGAACAGCTCGACGCCGCTGAGCATGACGCCGGGGCGGTGCGCGATTGTCTCCTTCCAGTTCTCTTTGCCGGGCGACGCGACGGGCGCGGAAACGAGGCGGAAGTTGCGACGCCCGCCCTCGTTCGAGCGTATGTAGAACTTGTCGCCGTGGTGGTCAACATAATACTCATGGCCCGCCTCGCGCGGCTGTACGAGCCGCATGGCCTCGTTCGGCTTATCGGCGGAGACGTAGCGCACTTCGCTCGTCGTGTGGCTGCCCGATGTGAGAAGGATGTAGCCGCGCGAGCGCGTGCGCTCGACGCCGAGGCCGAACATCTCGTCCTTCTCTTCATACACAAGCTCGTCCGCGCCGCCCTTACCGATTGTGTGGCGGTAGAGCTGGTACGGGTTCTTGTTAACCGGATGGTCAACGACGTAGAAGAGCGTCTTGTTGTCGTTGGCCCACGCGACGCTCGAAACGCGCTCGGCTATCTTATCCGCCTTGCCCGTGCGAAGGTCTTTGATGTTGAGCGTGTACTCGCGGTAGCCGGTCGAGTCGGTCGAGTAGGCCAGAAGGCTCGCGTCCGACGACACGTCGAAGTCGCCGACCGACATGAAGGGGTGGCCCTTGACCATCTCGTTCAGGTCGAGAAGAACTTCTTCGGGCGCGTCCATGCTCCCCTTGCGGCGCGCGTAAGTTGGGTACTGCTTGCCCTCCTCTGTGCGCGTGTAATAGAGGTAGCCGCCCATCCGGTACGGCACGTTCTGGTCGGTCTGCTTGATGCGCGCGAGCATCTCTTTGTAGAGCCGCTCCTGAAACTCCTCGGTCGGCTTCATCACGGCGGCGGTGTACGCGTTCTCGGCTTCGAGGTACGAGATGACTTCGGGGTTCTTCTTGTCGCGCATCCAGAAATAGTCGTCCGAGAGCGTCGTGCCGTGGACGGTCGTGGTGCGCGCGATTTTCTTCGCGACGGGCGGCGCGGGCGGCGCGGGCGTGCCGTTAGTTTGTGCCATCGTTATGCCTGCGTGTGTAAGTATTGCCAGCAAGGTCAGGGGTAGTGCGAGTCTTTTCATCCTTGAGTCTCCGTCCGGGTCTCATCGGTGTCCGGGTTTTCAGAAGAAGTTTTTCGGCGAGCGGTCTTCGGGCTATGCTATGGCCGCGGCGGATTATATTGATGCCCCGCGCGCGCCGCAACTGACAGGAGGCAGGTGGCAGGTGGCAGGTGGCAGGAGGCAGACGGCAGGTAGGGATTCCGCTTTGAAATCTTGAATCTCGAATCTCAAATCCGAGACTTCTTGTCTGCCTCCTGCTCCTGCCTCCTGCCCCTGCCTCCTGCCGTACACGCGGCTCTGCTAAAAGCTTGCGCGCTCCGGTGCGGCGGTTGTACGCTCTTGCGGCATTGCAAAGGATGAGGTCGTCGCGTCGAAATGCGAACCGCAAGCCATCCGAAGCGTGTAACCCGAAGTCGGCCTCACGGCTGCGAGTCTCCACGAAGCGCGTCGCACTTGAAGAGGAACTTTCGTCATGCACACATGCGCCCCGCTCACCCCGCCTCTCGCGAGCGTGCGAGCTGCGCTCGCGGTTATATTCGCGCTCTGCGTCGCGTGCCACGCCTCGGCGCAAGTCTCCGCACAAAGAGAAGCGCCCGCTTCGGTCGCGGGCCGCGTGACGGACGGTGATAAGGGGGTCGCGGGGATAGCCGTGACGCTCATGTCCGCCGATCCTTCGACGCGCTTTCGCACCGTCGCGCGCGCGAAGACCGACGGCGAGGGACGCTATCGGCTGTCGAACGTGACGCCGGGCCGCTACCAGATCATGCCCTTCGCGCCCGTCCACATCGTGCAGGGGATGAGCGAGTGGCCGCCGGGCAAACCTTTGAACCTCGCCGCGGGCGAAGAGGTCTCCGACATAGATTTTCGGTTGGAGCGAGGCGGCGTCATCACGGGCCGCGTGACGGACGCGGAGGGCAACCCCGTCATCGCACAGATGGTGGATGTCTCGTCCGCCGACAAGGAGCGGCAATTCCATCGGCGCGGCACGCTTGATACGCGCGACATCTCGACCGACGACCGCGGCGTCTATCGCCTTTACGGGCTGCCTCCGGGACGCTACCGCGTCAGCGTCGGACAGTCGCAAGAGCAAGGCGCGGTCAGCTACGGCAGGCGCAAGCTCTACCAGCGAACCTTCTACCCGGACGCGACCGAAGAGGCGCAGGCGCGCATCGTCGAGGTCACGGCGGGCGGCGAGGCCACGGACGTTGACATCGCTTTGGGGCGCACGCTCAAGACCTACAGGGCGTCGGGCCGCTTCGTCAGCGCGGAGACGGGCGAGCCTCTGCCGGGCGTCGCGTTCGGCACGGGCGTGCTAGACCCGGGCGGGCGTCGCGTGAGCAACTTCGGCGGCGGCTCGCTGACGAACGCGCGCGGCGAGTTTCAGACCGAAGGACTGACGCCGGGCCGCTACACAGTCTTCGCCAGCCCGCAGGATAACTCCGACTTGTACAGCGAAGCCGTGGCGTTCGAGGTAACGGATGCGGACGTGAAGGGGGTTGTGGTGAGACTCCGTCGCGGCGCGTCCGTGGGCGGCGTAGTCGTCGTCGAGGGCGTGAGCGACCGAGCGACCGCCGCGCGCCTCGTCGGCGGCGTCAAACTCTACGGCTTCGTCGAGACGCGCGGCGAGATGATGGTGCCGAACTACGCGCGCCCGCTCGCGGTGGGCGCGAACGGAAGCTTTCGCTTCACGGGCCTGCGCCCCGGCAAGCTCAGGATAAACATTGACGGCGTGGTGAAGGGACTCACCATGTCGCGCATTGAGTTAAGCGGCGCGAACGTGAGCGCGCGCGAAGGCATAGACATCGTGGACGGCGCGCAGATCACGGGCGTGCGCGTCGTGCTCGCCTACGGCAGCGGCGTCATACGCGGGCAGCTCAGCGTCACGAACGGGACGATCCCCCCCGGCGCGCGGCTGATCGCGTTCGCGCGCCGCGTATCGGGCGGCGAAGATCAGGGCTGGCGTTCGGGCGAGGTTGACGCGCGCGGGCGCTT
>DASQLL010000435.1:0-3319 GCA_035630035.1 Pyrinomonadaceae bacterium
CGCGGACTTCGAGGGGATCGCCTAAGGGGGCGCACTTGATGACGCGGACGGGAGCGCCGGGGACGACGCCCATCTCCATCAGCCGGCGCGTGACCGCGCCCTCGCCCCCGACGGCAAGCACGCGCGCGTTTGTCCCGACGCGCAGACGGTCGAGCGAGACCGTAGACGGCTTGAAACTGTCGGAGCGCTCAAGTAGGTCGCCCGTCGGATTGATGGCTGCGTAGGCGATGCTCATAGAAAGGCTCACCGATGATTTCAGATTTAAATGCTCGCGGCTGGGCGACTCTTCTTCTATCCGCGTATTCGACTATACCCCAGTTGAAAATAAATTTCAATTTCATTTGAGGCGAATCTGGATAAGATACACGGCGAAACGCGAGCGTTCGGCGAGCGTGTCATTCTTGATGAAGACACGCTCGCTCGCGCTCGCGTTTCTGACTTTGCGTCCAACCGCTCTAATTGAGCGCTGTCGGGATGATGGCTAAGTCGGCGCGGACGGGGCCGAGTGGGGTCTGCGCGGTGATACGAAGGGGCAAGCGGCGTTTGTCCGTGCTGACCCAAAGGCGCAGGCTGAAGCGGTCGCCGTCGGGGTCGCCTGTGATAAGCGAAAGCTCGACCGCGGGAATCGGTTGGCCCGTGCCGAGCGTGATCGAGGCGCGGCGCAGGGCTGTGACGAAAAGAAGGCGTGGCCGCTTGTTGACGAGCAGCGAGACGGCGTTGCGCTTGCCCGGCGTGAGGTCGAAGGAGCGCAGCGCGTAGAAGACCGAGACGAGGTCGTGCGTGCCGACGGGTATCTCGACGCGCGTGCCGTCATCAAAAAGCGCGCTGCCGCCCGTCTGGTCGGCGGAGACGATCCAGCGTGCGCGACGCTTTCCTTCAACCAGATTCAACTCCGTGCGGAAGGGGATGAGCGCGGTAGCGTCAACGTAGGAGTTGATCTGATCTATGACGGGGAAGAGCGTTTCGCCCGCGCCTCTCGTCTGCACCGACGCGGCCAGTTGCAGTCCGTCACGGTTGAAATACTTCGCCCGCGCGCGCACCTGAAACGTGGCGACGCCGATGGGTTGCGGGCTTGAGCCGAGGAAGAAGTTGAAGTTCAGACTCTCGCCCGGCTTGAACGGGAGTTCGGTCGGCGCCGCGCCGGTCGCGCTCGCGGGCGGCTGAGTCGCACCTGTGGGCGGATTACCGGGGGGCTGATTTCGCGGCAGGCCTCCGGGCGGAAGCGTGATGCCGGGAGGCTGAATCGGAGTAGGTGTTGGAACTACGCCGGCAGCAGTCGGTTGCATCTCGGTCAGAAGCTCGGCGCTCGCAAGCTCGGCGCGGATTTCGCCCGCGCGGTGGCGCGCAGTGATTAGAAGTGGCACGTGCCTCTCGTCGTCTGCGAAATAGATGCGGACGCGGTACTCGTCGGCCTGTTTGTTACCGCCGACGCGCACCTGCGTGACTATGGCGTTCGACGATCCGACGTTGGTCTTGAGCATCTCGCGCCCGGTTACTTTCACCTCGACGTTGTAGAGAGTTTCCCCGTTCTGAACGGCGAGCGCGTAGGTCTCGCCCTGCGCGAGCGGCAGCGCGCGAAGACGGAAGAGCGCGGACAGAAAATCGAATGAACCGCCTCCGCTAATCGTTGCCTGCCTTCCGGGAATTGCCGAGTCGCCGAGCGCCGCGTTGTAGTCGCGTGTTACGTCCGCGACGCGCGCGCCCTCACGGATGGACTGCTGCGCGCGGTATGGCAACCCCGTCGCGGGATCAACAAGGGTCACATAATCGTTGTTGAGCGCGTAGAGCGCGGCGGAGACGACGCCTATGGTCTCGACGTGCGCGTGCAGCTCGACGCCCTCGCGCCCCTGAAGTTGGCCGCGACCCGCAACGAGCAACTGGATGTGGGCCGCCGTGGGGAAGTTCGAGAAGGAGACCGTGTAGGTCAGTTGTTCGCCGACGCGATAGGGCGCGGGGTTGAAGGGACTTGCGCCGACATCGTTGCGCCCCTGTGCGAAGGCCGCAACGCTAATACAAAGGACGGCGACGACGACGGCAAAAGTTTTCAGCTTCTCACACTTTCGACCCAAAGAATCTTTCCCCCTCACAAACCTGAACATCTTCCCAGACTCTGGCCGCGCGCGCCACCCGCCACGAGGCCGTTCACACTTACACGCCCGTGACCCCTCCAGTGTTCCGGCGACTCCGGCGGCCAACTCAAATGTCGTCGAACTCGCCGAGCCACTCGCGCACGCGCACGCGCCCGGAGAGGAGCGCGGTGTGGCCCGTGTCTTCGAGCAATTTCAGACGCGCGCGCGGCAATTCGGCTGCCAAAAGTTTGGCCGCGGTGATGCTGTCTATCAGGCGGTCTGCCGTCCCCGCGACGACGAGCGCGGGCACGTTTATCTCCTTCAGACGCCGTCGCAAGTCCGTGTCGCGAATGATGCGAAGGCGCGAGACGTACCCCTCGTAAGGCACGACGCGCGTGTGCTCGCGGAAAAGCCGCCTGTCCTCTTCCGACACGTCCTTGCTGAAAAGGATTCGCCGCGCCGTCCGCGTCCGCTGCGCCTTCACAAATCCATACGGCAGGAGACGGAAGAGCGCGTAGCCCAGATGAATCCTCAAACGCCGTACAAAGTGCGGAAAAGTGTTGACGAGTATCATGCGCTCGAACAGCTCCGGGTGCTCAAGCGCGGTTGCCATCGTCAGAAGCCCGCCGAACGATTCGCCCAGCACGGTCACACGCGCCAGTCCCGCGTCGCGCACAACCCAAGCTAAATCTTCTACGAGCTGCGGCATCTCGTAGCGACTCTGCCCGCGCAGAGGAAACGTAATCACCGTGTGGTCGCGCGCAAGATCAGCCGCCTGCTTGTAAAACAGCTTACCCGTGCCGTCCAGCCCGCTAACGTAAACGAACGGCGGGCCGCTGCCTTCGATTTGATACTCGACACTCATCGTGAAAAATACGAGGCAGGAGCAGGAGGCAGGAGCAGGCAGAGCCGCTTTGATTCCAAATTTGAGGTTTCAAATATGAGATTCATAACCGGGAACCCTCAACGACGGCGGCTGCTTTCCGCTCCTGCCTCCTGCCCCTGCCTCCTATGCCTTCTCCATTTCCTCGATGACCTCCCGCGCGGCGCGCGCCGGGTCGGGGGAGTTGAGAACTGCGCGCCCGACGACGATGAAGTCCGCGCCCGCACGGACGGCCTCGGCGGGCGTCATCACACGTTTCTGGTCGTCGTGCGCCGCGGCGGCGGGGCGGACGCCGGGCGTGACGACGAGGAAGCCTGCGCGCGCGACCGCCTCGCGCACGACAGCGATCTCGTGCGGCGATGCGACG
>DASQLL010000436.1:0-7348 GCA_035630035.1 Pyrinomonadaceae bacterium
CTAACTGCTTCGTCAACCTACTGGCCGGTCTTGTGGCCTATACTTACCGGGAGAAGAAGCCGTCATTGAACATTCGTGTCAAAGAGCAGTTACAACTTCCGGCGCTGGTTTTCTGAGTTCGCTTATCCCGAACTCACGTTAATTACGCGCTCTCGCTCCACGAGGTCGAGACGGGCGCGCTTGTCTTACAGAAGAAGGATTTCTACAAGCCAGACCTCGCAGACCTCTTCCAACTCATCTTCCTCATGCTCGTGCGCGAAGGCGAGTTCGACCTCGCAGACCTCGACGTAGGCAGCGAGTGGGTGAGCATGCGTTTTTCGCCCGACGGTCGCTACTTCGCCGCCGGCCAGCGCGGCCTCAACTTCAACGCCTTCGGGGCCAACACGGAGATGTCTGCGCTCATCTTCGACCGCACGTCGGGCACGACGCTCCCCGCGAAGGGGATTCTGAAGAGGCTTCTGGCGGGCCGCTTCGCCTTCATCGGCGGCGACCGCGTCGTCGGCGTCAACGCGGAAGACTCCCGAAAGTCCGCGCTCGTGGGTTTCCCCGGCGGCGAGGTCATCGAGCAGTTCCCCTTGAGCGGCTCGCCCGACGCCGTGACGCGCGGCAACTACCTGATGATCCGGCCCGTCGGCGCGAATCCCGTGGCCTTGATGGACTTGGCGACGAAGAAACTCTTCATTGCAAACAAGCAGAGCGCGTTCGACGTGTACGGCGACGTGTTCGTCTCCGAGCGCGCCAACGGTGAGCTTGGCGTCTACCGCGTCGAGACGCGCGAGCTTGTGTCGAAGGTGCAGATGCCGCGCAATCCTCTGGGACGGCTGCGCGCCTCCGCGGTCTCGCCCGACTTCAAGTGGCTCGCCGTCTCCGAGCGCAACCGCGGCGCGGTATGGAACTTGGAGAAGGGCGAGCGCGTCTTCCACGTGCGCGGTTTTCGCGGCGCGTACTTCGGCGGCGACGGCGCGCTCTATACAGACTTCCCCAAGTTCGAGCAGACCGAGCGCACCCTCGCGCGCCTCGACCTCGCGACGCGCGACACGGCGGAACACTCGCGCTTTAGTGACAATCAGGTCACGATGCGCGGCCAGTTCGTCGTGTTGACGAAGCCCGTCAAAAAGGAGGGCAGCCGGCGCGAGAACGTCACGCTCACGGTGAGCGACGCGCGCACAAACCAGATGTTCTGGACGCGCGAGTTCCAGAAGGAAGCGCCGCGCGTCTTCGTTGACGAGGAAAACGGGACGATCAGTCTGCTCTGGGCCGTAAAATCCAACCACGCTAAGGCGCAGGTGAAGGCCGACCCGAAGCTCGCCGCGCGGCTCGCCGCGATGAAGGAGAAAGAGGGCGACTACTTCTTACAGGTCGTTGACGCGCGCACGGGCAAGGACGCCGGCAGTCTTCTGATAGAAACCGGCAAGGGGTCTTTCCGCATTTCGGACTTGATCTCGGCGGGCGACTGGGTCGTGGTCTCTGACAACGCGAACCGCGTGCTGCTCTACTCGCTCTCGGCGGGCGAGCAGAAGGGCAAGTTCTTCGGCGGCCACCCGGCGATGTCGAAGGCGTCGGGGCTGCTCGCGGTCGAGAACGAGCGCGGGCAGATATACATCTACGACCTCGCCACCGCGGAGAAGCGCGACCAGTTCACCTTCGCCGACCCGGTCTCGCTCGCTCGCTTCAGCGAAGACGGCAAGCGCCTGTTCGTGCTAACCGCCGCGCAGACCGCGTACGTGCTAGACCTCGCGGCGGGCGCGCAGCCGCGCTGAGCTTTATATCGCTTTTCACATGAGTGTAAGGCGGGGGCAGTTCACCGCAGAGGCGCAGAGGACGCAGAGGGGGCGCAGAGACTTGAGTGATGCTCAACACCTCTGCGTGAACTCCGCGCCCTCTGCGCCTCTGCGGTGAGTCCTACTTGCCCTTACGCTCAACTGAAATTGTCCCAGGCAAACCCGAAACAGAAAAGGGGAACGGCGCAGGCCGACTCCCCTTTCGACTCTTTCACAAAGTTGCGGCGCACGACTCTTTAGTCGTTACCTTCCGAAAATCTGACTGGCCTTGCACGCGAAGCCCGGCAGCGCGGGCGTCGTGATCTCTTCGTCGCCGCCGAGCGTCGCCGCGTGCGCGAGCGCGCCCTCCGCGAGGCGGTAGATTTCCAGAGTCCGCGATTCCGGGTCGGCCACCCAGTATTCACTCACCCCGAACTTGCCGTACACCTGCAACTTCACCACGCGGTCGCGCCGCGCGTTCTGTCTGCCCGGCGAGACGATCTCGACGGCGAGCGCGGGCGCTTCGTGTATGTGCGGCTCGGAGCCGATTCTATCCAATTGCTCATTTGTGAGAACAACGATGTCAGGGATGACACTATTGTACTTGTCGAAAATCACGCCCGGATTCGGAAATGCCTCGCCAATGGGATTCTGGTCAAGGTGGTTCTTGAGCGCCGTGAGTAAATTAGCAAGGATGCGCTGGTGCGTGAGTGTACGTGTGCGCGACACAATCAGTTCTCCTTCGATAAGCTCGTAGGTATTGCCGTCGTCCGGCAGGGCCACGAGGTCTTCGACGGTCAGGAGCGGCGAGATTTTGAGTGACATGAGTGCCTCCGGGTCTTTCCCTGTTGGCCGAAACCTTAGCACAACGCGCGCGCGCGTGCCATCCGTTTCTCCCGCGCTCCGTGGTTGCGTTAAACTGTCCGTGAAGACAACTGATTCGGACGCGAACAAGGTGTGAAGCGTTGACGCTCGAAGAGAAACTGAAAAATTTGCCAACGTCGCCCGGCGTCTACCTGCACAAGGACGAGGCGGGGAAGATAATCTACGTCGGCAAGGCGAAGAACCTTCGCAACCGCGTGCGCTCCTATTTCCAGTCGGGGCGCGGGCACGACCGGAAGACGCGCGAGTTGGTCTTGCGTATCAGCGACCTTGAGTTCATCGTCACGGACACGGAGGTCGAAGCCCTCGTCCTCGAATCAAACCTCATCAAGCAGCACAAGCCGCGCTACAACGTTCTGCTCAAGGACGACAAGCAATACCCGCATCTGAAGCTCACGATCAACGAGCCGTTCCCGCGCGTGATGATCACGCGGCGCATACAGCGCGACGGCTCGCTCTACTTCGGCCCGTTCCTGCCGGCCTCGCTCGCGCGCCGCACGATTGATCTCATCAACCGAACCTTCCAGCTACGCACCTGCGACATAGAGATTGACGGGCGACTCCCGCGCCCGTGTCTCGAATATCACATCAAGCGCTGCCTCGGCCCATGCGTGCGCGGCCTCTGCACGCCCGAAGAGTACGCCGAGTCGGTGCGCGACGTTCGCATGTTCCTCGAAGGCAAGAACAAGGAGCTTGCGGGCGAGTACGAGCAGCGCATGACGCGCGCCTCCGACGAGATGCGTTTCGAGATGGCCGCCAAATACCGCGACCTTCGCAAGACCGTGCTTGCCGTCTCCGAGCAGCAGAAGATGGCCGTCGCGCAAGACCTCGACGTTGACATCTTCGGCTTCTACTGCGAGGGCGCGCGGCTCGCCTTGCAGCTCTTCACGATGCGCGAGGGAAAAATAGTCGGACGCCGCGAGTTCTTCTGGGAAGACCTTGCGGAAGACGACTCGTTCGACGCGTCCTCTTTTTTGAGCGACGTGCTGACGCAGTATTACTCGACCGACTACGTGCCGCGCGAGGTTCACGTACCCCTCGACTTTGAAGACCGAGAGCTTTTGGAGAAGGCTCTGACCGAAAGGAAGGGCCGCCGCGTCCGCATACTCGACCCTCAGCGTGGGCCGAAAGCGGAGATGATAGAGCTTGTCGAGAAGAACGCGCAGATCGCCTTCGAGCAGCGCTTCCGCGTCCTCAAGCCCGACATGGAGCGCGTGCTCGAAGAGTTGCAGGAGGTGCTGGAGCTTCCGCGCTTTCCATCGCGCATCGAGTCGTTCGACGTGTCGAACATTTCGGGCGCGGAGAACGTCGCCGCGATGGTGGTGTGCGAGAACGGCAAGATGAACCGGCAGGAGTACCGCAAGTTCAAGATCAAGACGGTCGAAGGCGCTAACGACCCGGCCTCGATGCGCGAGGCGGTTTACAGGCGTTACCGACGCCAGCTCGACGAAGGCAAGCCCTTGCCCGATCTCGTGATGATTGACGGCGGAAAGACGCAGCTCGCAGCTGCCGCGTCTGCGATGCGCGAGCTTGATCTGGAAGCCATCCCCGTCATCGGCGTCGTCAAGCCGCCGCGCCGTCACAACGAGGTCTCGCACCTGCTCATCAAGGGGCGCGAGGACGCGCCCGTCTACCTCGACTCGCACTCGCTCGTGCTTCGGCTCATACAGTTGATACGCGACGAGACGCACCGCGCAGCCGTCACCTATCATCGCAAGCGTCGCGAGCTTCGCGACTTCACGTCGGAGCTGACGGCCATCCCCGGCGTCGGCGACAAGCGCAAGAATCGCCTGCTACGCAACCTCGGCTCGATTCAGAAAATCGCGCTGGCCTCGGTCGAGCAGCTCTCGCCCTTCGTCGGTCGCAAGACCGCCGAAGACATCGCCGAGCATTTCCGACGGCAGCGCGCTCTGGCGGGCGTAGCGGAGGATGCGGGCGAAGGCGTCATCGCGCCGGACTCAAGCGCGGACGGCGATGACCCGACCGTGATGACCGACGAAGTCATCGGCGACGAGCACGTCGAGACGCGGCTCGTTGACCCCGAAGGCGACGCCGAAGACTTGCAGCCCGTCCGCTCCGTTGACCAGTCGGGCAACGTCATCGCGCGCAAGCGCTCATCCCGCAAGCGCGGCGAGCGTTCCACGAATCCACACGGCGTCAAACGCGAGAAGCTTTCGGGGGATGAGTAAAAAGGGCGGCGCGTGAGACCACGCGCCGCCCTTTGCATCCGCTCGGCGGGACTCACTTGTTGACTTGCTGAAGTTGCAGGGTCAGGCCGACTGAAACCTTGTTGTCAACCAGATTGAAGGCTGGCGGCAGTGAGCCGTATCGGTGTTTGAGGGCGATGCCGATAGCGTCGGAGAACATGAAGTTCAAGTCCGTGGCGGCGTAGTGCCTCGGCTTCCGCGTGAGAGTTTTTAGCTCCTCGCCGTCTATCGTCCTTGAGAAAATCTCCGCCGACTGCGGCAGCCTGAGCTTGTACTCGGTGTTGTAGGTGATTCGCGCGAGGGACTTGAAGGGTTTGAAGATCGTGAAGTAGGTGTTAGCGCCGACCTTCCATCGGTAGAAGTTGCCGATCCCGTCGGGCGCGAGCGCGTTCTTGTAGTTGTGCCCGCCCTCGATGCCGCCGATAAAGTCTATGCTGGCGACCTTGTTCTTGCCTATCAGCCAACCGCTAGGCACGTAGTTGATGCTGAACTCGGTCACAAGATTGCGGGTCTCGTTCTCCTTGTCCAGCTCGAAGCCGATGAAGTCGGAGTTCAGGGCGAAGCCGGATGCCTTCCCGACCACGAAGAGTTTCCTGTACGTCCCACCGAGGGTGATGCTGTCGGGGTCTATGCTGGAGGCCGAGCCAGAGTTGAACGTGCCCTTCACGCCGATGGAGCCTAAGTCCACCTTCCCTACGCCCCTTTTAGCCCTGATGTTGTAGAGATATGCGCCCGCCGCCTCGATGCTGTACTCGGGCTTGCTTTCGCGGGCGGTCGCCGCCTCGCCGCTGAAGTAGATGTCTGCGTCCGACTTGCCCTTCGCCGCCTTGTAGGTCGATCCCCCCTCGTTCTCCTTGCCAGGCTGCCCCACCGTCACGGAGGGGAAGTTCCCGTGCTTGAACTGCACGACGAGTTTGTTCGTTTTAGCGTCGAGGCTGTTCCCGCCCGCGTTGAAGTCCGGCCCCATGTGCAGCGTGACCCGAAAGAACGTGCGGCTCACATCCACGCGTTCGGGCTGGTGCTGCTTTATCCCGTTTTGGTCTATGTCGAATACCAGCCACTTATTTAAGGTTTGCAGAACCGAGTCGTCGGGCATGTCCGGGCCGAAGCGCACGTCTATCTTGTCGCGGTCGTTCGGGGTTGCCGGGTTCCGCGCGCGGCTTCGCGCGATTCTGAAGTTGTACTTCTGGTTGTCCTGCGCGAGGGCCGGGCTCGCAGCCGACAGGACGAGGAGCGCGCATAGCAACGAGAGGAGGCTGCTCTTCAACATACGATCCCTTTCCGGCCTGTAACCGTCAGACCTATGTGGCGTTGATGACGATGGCGTCAATGATGTCGCTCAGGGTGCTGTCGCAGTCAGCCGGTATGTCGCTCCTGTCTATGTCGCACCCCCTCGCAAGCACTTGGTCGAGGATGCACTGCTGTAGGAATGGCAGTTGGTTTTCTGCAAGGAACTCGCAGAGCGGCCTGTTGATGTCGAAGCCGGCGGGGGCGCAGGCGACGATGATATCCTCGGCTGTGGGAATATCTATGCAGGTCTGAGCCTCTGCGGCGGCCATCGCCGCCTTGGCTCCAGCTTTTTTGGACGGCACGCTCTTCTTAGCGGCTGACTTTTTCGCCGCGCCCTTCTTTGCCGGTGACTTCCCGCCCACGACTTTCTTTGCACCGCCTTTTTTAGCCGCGCCCTTCTTTGCGCCTATCTTCTTGGTGGCGGCTTTCTTCGCACCGCTCTTCTTCGCGGACGCTCCCTTACTGCCCTTCTTGCTTTTCTTCGCGGCTTTGTTTGCAGGCATTTTGTTTTCTCCACGCGCGCTCTTGGGCGCTGAATTGTCGGCGTCGCGTCGAAGTGGAGGTTGCCCTTACACGGCTGAATGAAGGGAATCGCGCCTGCCCTTACGACGATGGAAACGCCTTACGAAAGTTAGGTGGCCGTGAGGCCTTAAGATGAGACGGCTGTCATGAAGAGGACGGCCTGATGCCGCCGCAGAGCAAATACTGATTAAAGCACTGGCAACATAAAGGTACAGTCGGGATTTGTCAAGAATTTTATCCGCCGGCTGGCCGGAGCGCGCGCGCGATGAGTCCGATGCCGCCCGCCAGAAGGATGAGCATGATGATTGTGTTGAAGAGGCTCGTCTGCTGGAAGTAAATCTGTAGGTTCATCAGAACGCCGACGAAGATGATGACGACGCCCGCCAGCGTTAGCAGCCAACCCGCGATTGACTTGCCGTTGTAGAAGAGCAGAGCGATGCCCGCGATGAGCGGGAGCAAGCTTAGCCCGAACGTGCTGTAGCCCCACAGCGTCCAGAAGCCGCTCGTCACCGTCACCTGCTGCGTCAGCAGGTACGCACCTGCGACCGCCATCGCCAGACCGATTAAAAACTCGCCCACGCCCCCCGGCGTCCCGCCCGCGCCGCGCGTGCCTCTCAACTCTTCTTCGTCAGCTCTCATCGTCTTCAGCCTCCCGAACCTACACGCTCGAACTCGTGCGACTCTCCA
>DASQLL010000437.1:0-5890 GCA_035630035.1 Pyrinomonadaceae bacterium
TCTGAGACGTAAGGCCCCCAACGTCGCCACGGGGCGATGGGCGTATTGTAAGGCTCGCGAAGTCTCTCTTGTTCTTTGCTCGGCATCTCGCTCAAATTTGGACGGAGAGTTTTGTCAGGTTCTTATAAACAAAAGACTCGACCGGGCTATAAGCTATTCACCGCAGAGGCGCAGAGAGCGCAGAGGGGGCGCAGAGGGTTGAGCATTTCTCTGCGCTTCCTCGGCGTCCTCTGCGCCTCTGCGGTGAATAGCTGATTGCTAAAGCTCAAACTGCCGGATAAACGCGTGGTTGCTTCATGCGCCGTCAAGCTTCGCCGCCGCCGCGCGGTCAACGTACCATTCGAGCGCGCCCTCGCGCGGCGCGATTAGTTGCGAAGGCAGGCGCGAGGTGTCGCGCTCGCCCAAAAGCACTTCGCGCAATCTGTCGGCCTTGCCCGCGCCCGTGATGATGAAAAGGATGTTGCGCGCGGCGTTGATGGCCGGGGCCGTGAGCGTGATGCGCCATGTGCCGAACTTCTCGACCCAGTTGGCCGCGACCCAAAGTCTCTCCTCTTTGAGCGCCGTGGTGTCCGGGAACAGAGATGCCGTGTGGCCGTCGTCGCCCATGCCGAGCATGACGAGATCGAGGCGCGGCCAAGTCGTGTCGCCGAAGTATTCGCGCAGGTCGGATTCGTAGTCGCTCGCGTTGGCCGCGGCGTCGCCGACGCCGTTGATGCGGTGTATGTTCGTCTCCGGCAGAGGCACGCGCGTGAGCATCGCCTCGCTTGCCATGCGAAAGTTGCTGTCGGCGTGATCGGGCGGGACTGTGCGCTCGTCGCCGAAAAAGACGTGGACGTTCTGCCACGCGATCTGCGTTCTGAACTCGTCGCCGGCGAGCAGCTCGAAGATTGCTTTCGGAGTCGAGCCGCCGGAGAGCGCGAGGCTGAACGTCCCGCGCGTCGCGACGGCTTCGCTCGCAAGCTCTACGATGCGCCCTGCGGCTGCGCGGGCGACTGCTCCGGCGTCGTCGAAGACCTGCACGTTCGGCGTTGATTCGATTGCCTGCATCTCGTTCAGCTTGTCCCAAGCAGCGCGCAGCGCGCCGCGCCGTAAAGAGCCGTCTTGTCGTCGAGAATGACGCGGACGGGGATTGATTCGACCAGTCCCGACATGCGCCCCTTGTCTCTGTAGGTTCGCATGAAGGTTCCGTCCTTCAGCTTCGCGATTATCTTCGGCGCGATGCCGCCGCCGACGTAGAGTCCGCCGAAAGACTTCATGATGAGCGCGAGGTTGCCCGACATCGCGCCGTAAATCTCGACGAACATCTCAAGCGCGCGCGCGGCCAATTCTACTTTGCCCTCAAGCCCCGCGCGAGAGACGGGCGCGGTTCTGTCGCCGCTCGCAATCTCGTCGGCGAGCCACTGAGGCTCTTCGTAGAAGCCGCGGTCGCGCAGGAACGAGTAGACGTTGAAGAGTCCCGGCCCCGAAAGCACGCGCTCGTAGGAGACGCGACCGCCGAGCTTTTCGTGTAGATATTGAAGAAGCTGAAACTCGCGCTCGTTGCGCGGCGCGAAATCCGCGTGACCGCCTTCGGAAGCTATCGGGCGATAGTGTTTGCCGTCGAAGAATATGCCCGCCATTCCGAGGCCCGTCCCCGCCGCGATGAGCGCGCGGTGGCCCTTGCGTTCGGCGTCGCCCTCGTTGAGCGTGTGGAACTGTTCGGGCTTCAGCTCCTCGATGCCGTAGGCCGTCGCTTCGAGGTCGTTGATGAGGCCGACGTGGCCCACGCCGAGAGTTTTAGCGAGCGTCTCGCCGCTCACCTTCCAAGCGAGGTTCGGCGTCTCGACGCGGCCCGCGACGACGGGGCCGGCCACTCCGAAGCAGGCCCGCTGGAGGTTGTCGGGCTTGTGGGCGGCGACGAACTCCGAGAGTATCTTTTCGAGCGAATCGTACTTCCCGCTCGGAAAGCTCTGCTGCGTGACTATGCGCCCAAGGCTTTCCCCTTCAGACTCGAAAAGCGCGACGTTCGTCTTCGTCCCCCCGATGTCTCCTGCGATTATCATGTCGGCAACAGCTCCCCCTGAATAAAGTGTGTTTGAAATCGGACGAGTTGCTTACTACTTTATCGTCCCAAGCATCTCGGCGGCACGCATGACGGCGTTCTCGTAAAGCCTATCGCGTGTGAGTATATCAAGCTCGCTGTTGAGGCGCTGGCCCTCTGTGTGCGGCTCGTAGCCCAGCACGCGCCCGACCGTGTGCCCGCCGTCGCCCGCGAGGCGTGCGCCTGTTCTGAGCTTGCCCTCTTCGAGCCGCAGCTCGACGTAAAACTCGTCGCCCCTCGTTGTCTTTATGGTCAGCGAAGTGATCATGCCGTCGCGACCGGCCACGTCGTCTCCCGCTACGACCGCGGCCTCGATCTCGCGCCCGCCGCCGCGCATCTTGAAGCGCGCCTCCGCGCCTTCAATCGAAGAGCCTTCAGCCTCAACTTCCCAACCGAGACATGATGCGATCCAGCCGAGCGCGACCAGAGCCTTCGGCGCAATCTCGCCGCGCGAAACGTCGGGCGGGTCGTACTCGATGCGGACGCTCTCAATCTCCGAGAGCGACGCGCGGTAGTCGGCAACGTCCCAGAAGCTCGCGACAAGCGAGCGCCAAGATGTGAGCCGCCCCCAGTTGAGGTCGCTCAGGCGCAGCCTGCCCGTCTTTAGAATCTGCGCGAGACGCAGCAAGTCGTCGTGCGGGTGGTCGAACGAGGCCGAGTCAATGACGACGCGGTCGGCCATCGCCGAAAGATCGTTGAAGAGCTTGTCGTCGTAGTGCGGAATGTCTTTCCACCAAAGGAAGACGGGCACGTCGGGCACGAGCAGCGGCGAGACCGCGGTCGCGGCACTTTCGACGACCGAGCCGCCCGCCTCGATTGTGATCTGCTCGCCGCAAATCTGATTCACGCCGCGCGGCGATAGCTGGCAGCGCGTCGAGGCGGAGGCCGCGAGCTTCGCCTCCGGCGCATCGCGGTCGGCGACGAGGACGATGGCGCGGCACGGGTTGCGCTTCGTCACGTCTTCGAGGAGCTTGTCCACCTCCGCGCGCTCCTCGTCGCCCGACGCGTACACGACGAGGTTCAGCACGCACGCGCGGACGACGCCCGCGGCCTGCCCATCCTTCGCCGTGGACGCCTCGGCCCACATCTTGCTCAAATCCCGTTCGAGCTTCGTCGCGTCAACGCCCTTCATGGCGGATATGTTGGCGGTGCTATCTTGGGTTTGCATCTTCAACCTAATCCTACTGAATTCAAGACGCTCCGTGCCGAAATGTTTAAATACAATCTCGGCTCGCGATTTCTATGCGGAAGCCGACGCACCTGAGCTGCTGTTGGCTGTGCCTTCTGACAAGGCGCTTCCGACTATCCCACTCCCGATTGCTCCAGAAGCGGCAAAGACAGCTCCACCCAACAGAACGCTGCCCCCTGCGGTGGGGAGGGCAGTTGTGACGCCTATAACAATCGCGGCGGTGGCATTGAGTCCGACCAAAGCGCTACCCGCAATCCCCTTTTTGATTTTCCTTAACACCCTCTTCCCCCTTTTCCGTTCTTGCTCTTCCTGCCGGTGTTGTTTCAAGTCACTGGATAATTTACAGGCTTGATCGGTTAGACTTCCGACATTGGCAACAATTTCCTCTGGAGTTCTAGCTCTTTCCAGCACGTCCTGACGAACGTCATTGCTCCAACTAACGATCTGGCTTGCCAGATATTCCGGGAAGCCCCCACTTATCAAAATTTTCCGCTCAACCTCCAAGAATTCATTAAAAGTTTCCAAGTTACTGAGAATCTCTCGAACTTGCACAGTGTTCTCCCTGCGCAACTTGTACAGGTCATCCAGCGTTTGGCGGAAATCGCGATTAACAACCAAACTTGTAAGGGTATTACAGCCGATGACGGCGGCATGGACTAAGCAATCTTGCTCTTGTTCAGGGAACGCCTCCGCCTTATTCAATTGTGAGGTCATTTCCTTGCAGGCATCAACGAGGGATGTTTCAAACCCCATGTCCATGTCCTCCTCTCTTCATTAATATGCCCGACACCCTCAAGGTCTGCGCCACTTTCTACCGTGTGGTTCGAGTAATTTGAAAGAGTCTTCCGGCCCCCAAGAGCCTGCTTCGTAGTTCGGGAATGTCGCCTCGGACTTGTTCGCGGCCCAGTAGTCGAGAATGGGCATGACGATTTCCCAGCCGCGCTCGGTCATGTCCTTGCGTGCGTAGAGCGTCGAGTCGCCGAGGATGCAGTCGAGTATGAGCCGCTCGTAGGCTTCGGCCAGTTGGACGCCGAACGACGCGCCGTAGCGGAAGTCCATGTTCACGTCGCGTATGCGAGTGACCTGTCCGGGCACTTTCGCTGCGACGCGCATCGTGATGCCTTCGTCGGGCTGGATGCGTATGACGAGCTGGTTGGGCGCGACCTGCTCCATCGCCGCCGCGCCGAAGAGCTGGTGCGGGGCGGTCTTGAACTGGATGGCGATCTCTGTGACGCGCTTCGCCAGACGCTTGCCCGAACGGATGTAGAAGGGCACGCCCGACCAGCGCCAGTTGTCGAACATCATCGTGACCATCGCGTAGGTCTCTGTGGTCGAGTCCGGCGCGACACCCGTCTCTTCGCGGTAGCCGGGGACGGGCTTGCCTCCGATTGCGCCGGGGCCGTACTGCCCGCGCACGCATTCGTTCCTGATACGCTCCGGCGTGAAGGCGCGCGCCGAGTGCATTGCCTTGATCTTCTCGTCGCGCACGTCCTCGGAAGCGAGCGAGGCGGGCGGCTCCATTACCACGTTTGATAGCACCTGAAAGACGTGGTTCTGCAACATGTCGCGCACGACGCCTGACTTCTCGTAGTAGCCGCCGCGGCCCTCGACGCCGACGGTCTCTGCGTTTGTTATCTGAACGTGGTCTATGTACTGGCGATTCCACAGAGGTTCGTAGATGCCGTTCGCGAAGCGGAAGACGAGAAGGTTCTGGACGGTCTCTTTGCCGAGGTAGTGGTCAATGCGGTAAATCTGCGACTCTTCGAGGTGCTGTAGGATTTGCTTGTTCAGCTCCTTCGCGCTTTCGAGGCTCGTCCCGAAAGGCTTCTCGATGATGACGCGAACCCAGCCCTTGTCCTGTTTCGTCAGGCCCGCTTCGCCTAGTTGGCGGACGGCCTCGGCGTAGAACTCCGGCGCGACCGAGAGGTAGAAGAGACGGTTGCCCTGCGTCCCGCGCTCGGCGTCAACGCGGTCGAGCATCTTGGACAGCTCGCTGTAGCACTCCGGCCTGTCAATGTTCGACGGGAGGAAGTGAATCCCCTGCGCGAACGACTGCCAGATTTCATCGTCAACGTGCTTCGCCTCGGAGAACTCAAGCACGGACGCCTTCATCTTGTCGCGGAACTCGTCGTCGGTCATCGCCGTGCGCCCGAGGCCGACGATAGCGAACTCGGCGGGCAGCAATCTCTCCTGCACGAGGCGGTAGAGCGCGGGTATCAGTTTTCTCTTCGCGAGGTCGCCCGACGCGCCGAAGATGATGACGGTGCAAGGCTCGGCTGTGCGCTCAAGTCGCATACCCGAGCGCATCGGATTCTCAACAACTGTCTCTGCTTGCATCTTTAATCCTCAGTGAGCGGTAAGCAGTGAGCAGTAAGCAGAGGAAGAATTATGCCCGAGGAACAGTCAGGTGAAAGCGGCAACTCCCTTTTGAAGTCACCCACTGCTCACTGCTTGCTGCTCACTGCTCACTGATTTTGGAGCCGTGCGAACCCACGCTAATCAAATTTTCAGACTGTTTCATTGATGACCGGCACGAGTTCGCACGACATAAAAAAGGCAGGTGATGAGTGATAAGTGATAAGTGATAAGTGATGAGAAAAACAAACAGCCTTTTCTTATCA
>DASQLL010000438.1:0-2933 GCA_035630035.1 Pyrinomonadaceae bacterium
TACTTCGTGGTCGAGTGGACGACGATGTCCACGCCGAACTCAATCGGGCGTTGAAGGTAGGGCGACATGAAAGTGTTGTCGCATACGACGCGCGCGCCCGCCGCGTGGGCCACGTCCGAGACTGCCTTCAAGTCCGTCACCATCATCACGGGATTCGTCGGCGTCTCGACGAACACCATCCGCGTGTTCTCTTTAATCGCGGCCTCGACGTTCGACGCGTCCGTCGTGTCCACGTAGGTGAACTCTAGGCCGTAGTTCACAAGCACGCGGCTGAACAGGCGGAACGTGCCGCCGTATGTGTTGTCTGAGACGACGACATGCTCGCCGCCCTTTACGAGCCGGAGCGTCGCGTCAATCGCGGCCATCCCCGACGCGAAGGCGTAGCCGAAGCGCGCGCCCTCCAGAGCGGCGATGTTGCGCTCGACGGCGAGCCGCGTCGGGTTCTGAGTGCGCGCGTACTCGAAGCCCTTATGCTTGCCGAGGCCCTCCTGCGCGTATGTGGACGTTTGGTAAATCGGCACCGTCACCGAACCCGTCGCCGAGTCCGGCTCGTTTCCTTCGTGAATGGCTTTTGTTGAAAATCCCATAACATTAAAGTATGAACGATGAACGCTGAACGATGAACTGGCTTTTAGTTCTGCGTTCAGCGTTCATACTTCTGCGTTAGTCAAAGATTCCCTGACTCATGTATCTCTCCGCGCCGTCGGGGAAGAGCGTGACGACGCGTTTGCCCGCGCCGAGTCGTTCAGCAACTTTTCTTGCGGCTGCCGCCGCCGCGCCGGTCGAGCCGCCGCCCAGCACGCCTTCCGTGCGCGCAAGCTCGCGGACGGTGGCGAAGGCTTCGGCATCTGAGACGGCGATGATTTCGTCGGCCAGTTCGCAATGTAGATTGGGCGGGATGAACTCGCGCTGGCCGATGCCTTCAAGCCGGTAGAAGCCCGGCGAGCCGCCGCCGAGGATTGAGCCGACCGGCTCGACGAGCGCGCAGTAAACTTCCGGGTTGATTCTTTTTATCGCGCGCGTGATTCCCGTGAACGAGCCTGCCGAGCCGCACCCCAAGACGACGGCATCAACGCGCCCGTCCATCTGCTCGATGATCTCCTGCGCGGTCGTCTCTTCGTGGAAGATGGGGTTCGCGGGATTCTCGAACTGCTGCGGGATGAAGCTGCCCGGCGTCTCGGCTGAAAGCTCGCGCGCGCGCCGCACCGCGCCCTCCATGCCGTCCTCCGCGGGGACGTATTCGATTCTCCCGCCCAGCGCCTCCATGATCTTCATCTTCTCACGCGAGTAACCTTCGGGCACGCACAGAACGACTTTGTACCCACGCGCGACTCCGACGAGCGCGAGTCCGATGCCGGTGTTGCCGGCGGTCGGCTCGATGATGGTCGAGCCGGGCTTTAGGACTCCGCGACGCTCCGCGTCGAGTATCATGCCGAGCGCGGCGCGGTCTTTCACAGACCCGCCGGGGTTCATGTATTCGAGCTTGGCGAACACATCGCCGAGCGGCGCGCGCGCGAACCTCGAAAGATGAAGCAGGGGAGTGCCGCCGACAAGCTCAAGGATGCTCTCCGCGGCGGCGAGAGGCGTCGCACGTTTGCCGGGGCTTTTCGTTTGTGACGATGTAACCATTAGTCTGAACGGATGGGCAGATGGTAGCCCACAGCCGTGACAGGTGACAAGTGACAGGTGACAGGAGAAACCGCGTGACGGGTGACAGGTGACAGGTGACAAGAAAAAGGCTTTCATCCTGTCACCTGTCACCTGTCACCGTTTACGGCTCTTTCTTGTCACCTGTCACTTGTCACCTGTCACGGTTTAGGATATTTTGTAATCCCGTGAATCACACGGGCCTTCCGATTCAAAATCCCACGGTCGTCGCAATCATCCCGGCGCGCTACTCTTCGAGCCGTCTGCCCGGCAAACCGCTTCTTGAGATACAGGGCCGCCCGATGGTCTTGCACGTCGTCGAGCGCGCGCTCGCGGCAAGGCGCGTCGTGCGCGCAGTCGTCGCCACGGATGATGAGAGGATTTTCGACGCGGTGCGCGCGGCGGGCCGCGAGGCTTTGATGACGAGCGCGGCCCACGCTTCGGGCAGCGACCGTCTGGCAGAGGCCGCAGCGCAGATCGAGGCCGACATCGTCGTCAACGTGCAGGGCGACGAGCCGCTCATCGCGCCGGAGACAATAGAGAGAGCGGTCGAGGCGCTGCTCTCGAACGACGACGCGTCGGCGGCGACAACGTGCGAGCCTATCGAGAGCGCGTCCGACGTTCTGAGCAGCGATGTCGTCAAAGTCGTCACGGACGAGCGCGGGCGTGCCATCTACTTCTCGCGCTCGCCCGTCCCGTTTCCGCGCGACGCCGTCAGGCGCTACGGCTCGCTCCTCGCCGCGCTCGAAATCGAGCCTGCGCTGCTCGCGACGTTCCGCAAGCACACGGGGCTTTATGTCTACCGCCGCGCCTTTTTGTTAGAATACGCGCGTTGGCCCCAGACCGCGCTCGAACGCGCCGAATCGCTCGAACAGCTACGCATTCTTGAGCGCGGCCACAAAATCGTCGTGGTCGAAGCCGCCGCGCCCTCCGTCGGCGTTGATACGGAAGAGGACTTGCGGCGCGTGCGCGAAATTATGGAACAGAACCGCGAGCGGTAGCGAGCGGGTGTATCACACAAAATACACGCGCCGAGTTATCAAGGGAGACCCGCTCGCTACCGCTCGCGGTTCTGTACGTCCCGACTTTGGAGTTGAGGAGATGAGCGACTGGATCGGACTCGGAGTGTTTGTGCTGGTCTTGGCGGGCGCGCTCTTCGGCCTGTCGCATCTGGGCAAGCCCGCGAAGCCTCTGAGCAACGAAGAGTACGAGCGTCGCGTCGGCGAGGGCCGCGGCTATATGAGCGCGGGCGTGATGGCCGGACTCTACGCCTTGCAGAAACTCAT
>DASQLL010000439.1:0-15902 GCA_035630035.1 Pyrinomonadaceae bacterium
AAAAACAGTAGGCAGTAGACAGTAGACAGTAGTCAGTAGAAAATGAATGAGGCAGGTAGTCGGCGCGTAAGTGTCAGCGTCCGCGACGCGGAGACTACTGGCTACTGACTACTGCATACTGTCTGCTGACTTCTGTTTCAAATGTTCTTCACAGATTCATATCAGGCGCTCAGGCGCGGCGAACGCGCGCGCGCCCTCCGATACTTCGTGATCTCGATCCTGACGTTATTGCTCATCGGCCTGCCCATAGGCTTCTTCGCGCTCCGGCGCTTCGAGTCGTCGGCCACGTTCCACCCGGAGCGCGCGGCGTGGGGCGGCGCGTGGCGCGTGCCGAAGGGCGGCGAGGAGGTATGGTTCAAGACGGCGGACGGCGTGAAGCTCTACGGCTGGTTCTTCCGTTCGACGAAGGGCGAGGCGGCGGCCACCGTCGTCTACTTTCACGGCAACGGCGGTAACGTGAGCTACTGCGACTGGGTCGGCGCGAACCTCGCCGCGCGTGGCTTCGACGTTCTGCTCTTCGACTACAGAGGCTACGGGCGCAGCGAAGGCGAGCCTGCGGGAGAGCGCGAGCTTTACGCCGACGCCGACGCGGCCCTCGATTACGTCTTGAAGGAGCGGGGCGCGCGGCCTGAAAGAATCGTGCTGTACGGGCAGTCGCTCGGAACGGCTGCGGCGGTTGACGCGGCGGCGCGTAGAGGTTGCGGCGCGCTCGTTGTCGAATCGGGGTTAAGCTCGGCGGGCGACATGGCCGGGGCGGTTATGCCTTGGCTGCCCGGCTTCGTGCGCGGGCTGACGAAAAATAAGTTCGACTCCGTCGCCAAACTTCCCGGCGTTCGCTGTCCCGTGCTTGTCGTCCACGGCGAGCTTGACGACATCATCCCAGCCGATCAGGGTCGGAAACTTTTCGAGGCCGCGCCGGAGCCGAAGCTCTGGCAACTCGTAAAGGGCGCGGGGCACAACGACCTTTCCATCGTCGGCGGCCAGAAGTATGTTGATTCGCTCGCGGACTTCATCAACGGCTCTATACAAACAAAAATCGAGGCGGAAGCCCGACCGTGAGGGAGGGCGTCTCAAGAATCGCGACTACGCCCTCCCTCACGGTCGGGCTTCCGCCTCAGTCTTTATCTGTCTAATGGACGATCGGTCTCAAAAGATGTTGTCTATGAAAAAACTCCTGCTCGCGGCGTCTCTGCCGCTATTTCTTTTTGTAAGCTATTCAAGTTCGCAAACTCAAAGCGGCAAACCCGTCACAGCGACGCAGGCCACGGCGACCCCGACTCCGCCGGCGCAAGCGCAGACGCCGCCCGCTTGGCTCGACCGTCGCGTGCGCGCAGAGGTCGCGATGTTCAAGGGCAGCGTCAGTCTCTACGCGAAGAATCTCGACACGGGCGCGGAGTATTCATTCGGCGGCGACGACCGCGTGCGGACGGCAAGCACGATAAAAGTCGCCGTGATGATCGAGGCGTTCGCGCGCGTCGCCGAGGGTAAGGCGAAGTGGACGGACGAGCTTGTGTTGACGAAGGAGAAGAAAGTATCGGGCGCGGGTATTCTGCCGGAGCTGTCCGACGGGCTGCGCCTAACGTTCCGCGACGCCGTGACGCTGATGATGGTCTTGAGCGACAACACGGCCACGAACCTCGTCATTGACGTGTTGGGCGCGGACGCGGTGAACGCGCGCATGCAAATCCTCGGAATGAAGGATACGCGGCTGATGCGAAAGGTCTTCGGCGGCGGCGAGAGCGAGGAAGGGAAGAAGGAAGAGAACAAGCGCTTCGGACTTGGCCGCACAAGCCCGCGCGAGATGGCCGCGCTCGTGGAGAAGTTGGAGCGCGGCGAGATCGTCAGCCCACAAGTCTCGAAAGAGATGCTGGAGCTTATGAAGCGCGAGCAGGGGACGAACGGCATCTGGCGCGATCTCTGGCGAGTCCAGAAGGCGACGAAGTCCGGCGCGCTCGACGCCCTACGCAGCAACGTCGGCATCATCTACCACACGCGCGGGCGCATCGCGCTCGCCATCACCTGCGACGACATGCCCGAAGTCAACTGGACGGTTGACAACCCCGCCTACCTGCTCATGTCGCGCCTCTCCGAAATCGTCATTGACGGCCTCGGAAAGTGAACTCAAGATTCAAGGTTCAAAGTTCAAAGTCAACTCGCATGAGTCAAACTTTGAACTTTGAACCTTGAACATTAAACTATCGGCATGGCGAACCCAGCGCGGCGTCTGGCCGAAAACGTGCCGGGCGATTTCTACGTTGACTCGACGTGCATTGACTGCGACGCGTGCCGACAGATTGCGCCCAACGTCTTCCGCGACCACGGCGACCAGTCGAGCGTCTTCCGTCAGCCTGAGACGGACAAAGAAGTGCGCCGCGCGCTTATGAGTCTCGTCGCATGCCCGACCTCATCCATCGGAACGAGCAGAAAATATAACGCGCGCATCGGCGTCGAGGCTTTCCCCGAATGCCTTGAAGAGAACATCTACTTCTGCGGCTTCACCGCGGAGTCGAGCTTCGGCGCGTGGAGTTATCTGATAGTCCGCCCCGAAGCCGAGGGCGGCAGCGTCCTCGTTGACTCGCCGCGCTTCACGCGCCCGCTCGTCCGCAGGATTGAAGCGATGGGCGGCGTCCGCACGATCTTCCTCACGCACCGCGACGACGTGGCCGACCACGACAGGTTCGCGCGCAAGTTCGGCGCGCGGCGAGTCATGCACGCGGACGACAACGCCGCTCGCTACGGCGTCGAAAGAATCGTCGAAGGGGAAGATGAGACGCGCCTCGACAGAGACCTCGTCGTCATCCCCACGCCGGGCCACACGCGCGGCCACGCTTGTTTGCTCTACAAAGACAAATACCTCTTCACGGGCGACCACCTCGCATGGTCGCCCACACGCGAGACGCTCACGGCCTTCCGAAGCGCATGCTGGTACTCTTGGGACGTGCAGATTCGCTCGATGGAGAGGCTTCTCGGCTACAGCTTCGAGTGGGTCTTACCGGGGCACGGTCGCATACACCACGACACCGCCGAGGGCATGCGAGCGCATCTTGTGAGGTGCGTCGAGTGGATGAGGGCAGTCCGCTAAATTGTCGGGACAAGTTTTGATGAGGGTATAAGAAGTTAAATAGGGCTACTGCACAGGCTTAGGCTCAAGTCTCTCAATTCGATCTTCCGCGTCCCTCAAGTCGGCGCGAGTTTCATGAGCGATGGCTTCGATGCGGTCAAGGCGCTTCGACAACTCGCGCCTTGTGTCAACAATCTCTTTGAGCGCTTGCTCCCAGATGGGTTTCGTATCATAGGCCCGTGCTTCGAGCCTTTGTATCCTCGCATCCAAGTCGCGAAGACCCACATCAATAGCATCAAAGCGGGCAAAGACTCGCTCCTCAAAAGAACGGCCATTCGCGCCCGGCATATCCTGCGTATTCTCTTCGCTCATGCCTAAGATTATGGGGCTTGTTGAGATTTCATTCAAGAGCTTATACGGTGATGCCTGTATCAAGGGCGACTTTTATCAATTGTCGTTCCGATACGCCTCAACTTCACGCAAAATATCATCTTCGCTCAAAGTCTGGACTTGCGGTAAAGATTGAGTTTCTCTAAACAGATTTTTCAATGTGCGAACACGCTCGGTACGGTCGCTGTCTTCCGCGCCTCGCACGACAATCTCAACCTTTTCTCCAACGCGAAAAGGCACATCAGACAAAATAACTTGTTTCGAGTCCGTGATTGTCGAATAAGTTTTGTATGTTTTCATTTATTGTTTCACTCCTTTACGGGCCGTGCTGTTCCGGTTTTCATACTTGGTATTTTAACGCGACTTAGCTTTTGAACAAATCGCCGCCGAGGGCATGCGTGTGCATCTTGTGAGGTGCGTCGAGTGGATGAAGATAAAATGAATTCGTTTGTAAGGTGCGTCAGATATTCTAGGGATCTGAGAAATTTTGTTTGTCTGTCTCAGAAAGAGCTTCATATTGTGTCTTTACAACGTAAACAAGCTCTTCACCGACGCCTCGGATGTTTGCCTTCTTCGGAATAAGTAGTTTGCCAAGTCGCTCGGAAGGGCTGAGGCTAAGGTCTATACCCCTCTTGAGTACACACATACCTAAACCGCCGAGCTTTTGCAGCCTAGCAGCCATGTTGATGCAAGGGCCTACGTAATCAGCACCTTGGCCTAGAGTGCAAACTAACCCTTGCGCGACTCCGCATCTTAATCGCTGTGGAATGCGCGAATAAGAGTGTGAGAGTTTTGGCTTAAGTTTGATTTCATAGTTATTACATACGTCGAACAATACTGAAACTATATTTCCTATATCTCCCTGAATTTCTTGACGGGGGTCATATCCTTCTTTGCTACAGAAGTCACTCACTCCTTGATAGTCAACCTCCCATAAAAACAGCACTCCGTCGCCTAAGAATTTGGCAAAGAAGGGCATTGGGTTGTAAAGATACACCTTCTCGTCATTGCCTCTCTCAATCGAGAGGTCACGCACTTCATCAAAGAGCCATTTAATGAAATCATCAACAAAGGGTGGAACTGAGAGATGCGGATCTGACTGTGAGCAAAAATCTGTGAACCCTTGCAGGTCAAAAATGGCCGCTAACGAAGGTTTAATACCGCCACCAGATTCAAAACCATGCATTCTAAAAGAAGCAGGGTGAAATGATTCTAATTCTGGAGTAGTAGTCATAAGGTCTGCGAGCGGCGCGTCCGTCTTTTCCGATACGACACGGTTATATCGCGTATGTCTAGTAGGCAATGTGAGAGCCTCCTTCTTCGGTTTCTAATGCTGATTATTCGTGAGAATAATATGATTCTACGCCTTGAGACTGTCTAACTACTGCATAACCTGTGCGACGCCTTATATCACTTTCCAAAAGTGCAATCAACGGCGGCGTGCTTGTATGTTCTTTATGGGAGTGCTGTGAGACCATGCCCAATTGCTTAATCCCCGAATGCCGCCGCCTGCTCCGAGCCCGGCGTACGGCCAGACAGTTAGGGCATTTGTGCGAGCTGCTGGCGTAAGGCTTCGATCTCTTCGCTTCCGGGAGAGAGGGCGGAGATTTTTTCGACCGCCTCGGTGGCGGTGGCCTTGTCGCGCTTCTGGAACGCGGCGGCGGCGATGTTCTTCCAACTGTTGAGGTGGTCGGGCGCGAGCGCGACGGCCTTTCGGTATTCCGCGATGGCGCGGTCGAAGTCTTTCCGGTTGAAGTGCGTGTTGCCGAGGTCTGCGCGAACGTCGGGCGAGTTTGGTTTGACGGCGAGGGCACGCTCGTAGAATGTGGCCGCGCCTGCGAAGTCTTTGTCGTCGTACTTCGTGTTGCCCATCAAAACGAGCGCGTCGAAATCCTTGCCTTTGATCGCGAGCGCGCGCGTGAGGTAGTGGGCGGCCTTGTCGTAGTCCTGATGCCGGTAGAAAGTGTTCCCCGCGTCGAGCTGCGCCTGAAAGTCTTTGGGGCTGCGGTCGGCCTTGTCCATCGCGGCCTGCGCCTCGGCTGAGGTTGACGCGGCTGTCGAGGACGGCTCGCCGCCGGCATCACCGTCTAAGGTCGGGTGGCCGGGCGGAAGTTCGCCGCTCATCTGTTCGGGCTTGAGCGGGCCTGCCGTGGCGCTGACCGGAAATGCGCTCGAAGGAGTTCGCGCAGCCGCGAGCTGCGCGGCGGGTCTTGTGATCGAGTTGGCGATGAAGAACCCGATGACGAAGCCGAGTATGACGCCGATAACGCAGAGGAGGACGTTTTTTGACATGACGGGCGCGCGAATCCTGTGACTATGTTTTCGCTTTAGCGATCAGTTTTTATGCAAAGTATGGAGAGCGTTCGCGGCGAATCATTTGGGACTATCGCCAACGATGTCTCCTGCCCCGGAGATTTGTGCACGCGCCTCGGCGACGGCGGCAGAGACGGTCTGCGCTCCCTCCGACCCTGCCGGCAGCAGTTTCTCAAGCCGCTCCCAGTAAGCGGCGGCCTGCTTGAAGTTCCGCGCTTGGAAGGCGGCGTTGCCCGCCAGCCAGAGGGCTTTCTCGTTGTTGGGGTCTATCTGCAACGCCTTGTTTATGGATGCAAGCGGCTGTCCCTGAAATTGAGACCCGCTCGCGAGGGCGAGCGTCTCGGCATGCTCAGTCCAGAGTTGCGCGTCGTTGCCCGTTAGCTGCGCGGCCCGCGCGTAGGCGTCGCTCGCTTCCTTGTAGCGTTTGAAGTTTTGGTACGAGCGCGCGAGCATCGCCCAGCCCTGCGCGTCGTCGGGATTCTCTTTGAGCCGCGCCGCCAAACTCGCAACGCGCTTCTCAATTTCCTCTTTGCTCGGTGCGCCGGGTTGACTCATCGGGCCGCCCGCACCGGCATCCTTTCGCGCGGACGACAAAGCCGGCTGCCCCGGCGCGAGAGTCTTCGGAGTTCCTATTTGA
Organism: Pyrinomonadaceae bacterium; assembly: GCA_035630035.1. Classification (GTDB taxonomy): domain Bacteria; phylum Acidobacteriota; class Blastocatellia; order Pyrinomonadales; family Pyrinomonadaceae; genus QHXN01. The sequence continues at coordinate 6,402 of DASQLL010000439.1, forward strand.
TAATAGAGAACGACGGCCAGAATCGGGATTGCAATCCCGAAGGCAACGGCGGTCGTGCGCTCGCCGCGCGCGGAGCTTTTGGCGGTCGCCGGTTCTTGCTGTGCCGGGGCGACATCTTCGAGAAGTCTGCGCTGCAATTCAAGACGACCCTGCTCGTACTGCTCTTTGTCGAGCACGCCGTCGCGCATGTCGCGCTCAAGCTCCTCCAACTGATCGCGGTAGATGGAAACGTTGGCTTGCTCGCGCTCGTCGTCCGCCGCCTCCGCGCGTTGAAGCAGCGGCGGAAGCACGTAGCAGAGCGCGACGGCTATCAACAGACCTGCGAATATCCAGAAGCTCAACATACGCCGTAACCTTTTAGCTGTCTCCGAGCAAAGTTTCGACCCGCTTGCGTTCGGCTTCCGACAGAGGATCATCTCCCGCGCGCGCGCGCCGACGTTTGAGATAGAGCAGAGCCACGGCGACACTCGCGGCGAGCAGAAGGAAGGGGCCGAACCACAGAAGGTAAGTTGTGGACTTGACGGGCGGGAGGAAGAGTACGAAGTCGCCGTAGCGATCCGTCATGAAAGCGATGATCTCTTCGTCGCTCTTGCCCGCCTTCATCTGCTCGCGAATCTGCTGCCGCAAGTCAACGGCGAGGTCTGCGTGCGAGCCGGCCAGCGATTCGTTCTGGCAGACGAGGCAGCGCAAGGTCTCCGACAGCGCCATGACGCGCTTTTCAAGCACGGGGTCGTCGGCGAGCGGCTTCGCCTCGTCGGCCCTCGCGGCGATTGGCAAGAGCAGCAACAGCATCGCCGGTAACAAAAGCGCGCGTCTCATTTCTGCAACTCCCTCACGAGCGGAAGAATCTTCTTTTGCAGCGCCTCTACGGTGATGGGGCCGGTGTGTTTGTAGCGAACCACGCCTTCGCGGTCTATGACGAAAGTTTCCGGCACGCCGTAAATGCCGTAATCAATCGCGACGCGCCCGTCCGTATCAGAGATGCTGAGCGCGTAGGGGTCGCCGAACTCTTCAAGCCAAGCGAGTCCGGCCCGCCGCTCGTCCTTGTAGTCGAGGCCGTAAACGGGAACGACGCCCATGCGCGACAGTTCAAGTAGCACGGGATGCTCGTCGCGGCACGCGACGCACCAAGACGCCCAGCCGTTAAGCAGCCAGACCTTGCCGCGCATCTCCTTCGAGCTGAAACTCTTTGAAGGGTCGGCCAACTGCGGTAGGACGAACGCGGGCGCGGGCTTGTTGATGAGAGGCGAGGGAATCTCGCGCGGGTCGCGTGTCAGCCCGAAGGCGAGGAACACCGCCAGCACGACGAACAGTATGAGTGGCAGGATAAACTTCGTCATGATTATTCGACCGCGCTCCTCGCCATTGCCGGGGCTGCCTTTGCCTCGTCCGCCGAAGCCTTCGCGCGACGACGCTCGCGAGCCTCGACTCTGTAACGCCGGTCGCTGACGGCCAGCATGCCGCCCAGCGCCATCAGCGCAGCCCCGCCCCAAATCCAATCCACGAACGGCTTGTAGAAGACGCTCACGCTCCACGCTCCGCCGCTCACAGGCTCTCCGAGCGAGACGTAAAGATCGCGGAACAGTCCCGTCGCGATGTCGGCCTCGGTCATGGTCTGTTCCGTCGTAGCGTACTTGCGTTTCTCAGGCAACATCGTCCGCACCACTTCGCCGTTCTTGCTCACTTCGATCTCGGCCTGCGCGGCGGTGTAGTTCGGCCCTTCAACCTGATTCATGCCGTTGAAGCGGAAGACGTAACCGCCCACCGTCACAGTGTCGCCGACGTTCATGCGAACGTCCTTTCGCTCTTCGTAGCCCGTGACGAGCGTCACGCCTATGATGAAGACCGCCACGCCCAGATGCGCGAGTTCCATCCCGTAGTAGCTGCGCGATTGCGCGGCGAGCCTTCCGGCCACGCTCCCTTCGCCCGACCCGCCGCGAATCCGCTTCCACAGATTCAAGAAGACGGTCGCTATGATCCACGTCGCCAGCAGCAGACCGAGACTGACCCTCCACTGCCATTCGCCGATGACGAAAGGAAGTATCAGCGCGGTCGCGACGCTCACGGCGAATGCCCAGCGAAGGCGCACCGCAAGCTCCGGCAGGCTCGAGCGCTTCCAGCGCGCGACCGGCCCCACCCCGATCATGAAAGCGACGGGCGCGGTCAGAGGCACGAACACCGAGTTGAAGTAGGGTGGGCCGACCGAGAGCTTACCGAGGCCCAGCACGTCAACGAAGATCGGATAGAGCGTGCCCAGCAGCACGGAGGCCGCCGCGACGACCAGCAGGACGTTGTTCGACAGCAGGAACGATTCGCGCGAGACGAGATCGAACTTGCCGCCCAAACCGACGCGCCCCGCGCGCCAAGCGTAGAGCGCGAGCGAGCCGCCGATGACGATGACGAGAAATATGAGAATGAAAATGCCGCGCTTCGGATCGGTGGCGAAGGCATGCACCGAAGTCAGAACGCCGGAGCGGACGAGGAACGTTCCGAGCAGGCTCAGAGAGAACGCGGAGATCGCCAAAAGCACCGTCCAGCTTTTGAAGCTGCCGCGCTTTTCAGTCACCGCGAGCGAGTGGATCAGAGCCGTCCCCACGAGCCATGGCATGAACGAAGCGTTCTCCACAGGGTCCCAGAACCACCAGCCGCCCCACCCCAGCTCGTAGTAAGCCCACCAGCTACCGAGCGCGATGCCGCACGTCAGAAAACACCACGCGCCGGTCGTCCACGGGCGAGACCAACGCGCCCAAGTCGCGTCGAGCTTCCCGCCTATTAGCGCCGAGACGGCGAAGGCGAAGGCCACCGAAAAACCGACGTAGCCCATGTAGAGCATCGGCGGGTGTATGACCATCGCAGGGTCTTGCAGGAGCGGGTTGAGGTCTCTGCCGTCCACCGCCGCCGGAATCAGACGCTCGAAAGGGTTCGAGGTCAACTGCATGAACAGCAGAAAGCCGATGCTGATAAAACCCATCACGCCCAGCACGCGCGCCAACATCTCTCGCGGCAACTGGCTGCTGAAGAGCGTCACCGCCACCGTCCACACCGTCAGCATCAGACTCCACAGAAGGAGCGACCCCTCGTGCGAACCCCACGTCGCCGCGAGACGATAGTTCAAAGGCAGAAGCGAGTTGGAGTTGGTCGCTACGTTGAGGACGGAAAAATCGTTCGTGATGAAAGAGTATGCGAGACAGCCGAACGCCACCAGCACGAAGATAAACTGAGCCTGCGCCGCGGAGCTTGCCGCCGCCATCCACGCGCGGTTGCCGCGCGCCGCGCCCGCAAGCGGCAGCACACATTGCGCGACGGCCATCAGGAGCGCGAGGACGAGCGCGAACTGTCCGATCTCTGGAACAACAGTCATTTTATAAAACTTCTCCCCCTGTTACTGCTGCACGGACTTGCCCGCTTTTTCGAGATGTTGATTCGGCTTGAGCGCGTCGGCGGCTTCGGGCGGCATGTAGTTCTCGTCGTGCTTGGCGAGAACCTGTTCGGCTTGGAAAGTTCCGTCCGCGCCGAGACGCCCCTGCGCGACCACGCCCTTTCCTTCCTTGAAGAGGTCTGGAAGGATTCCCTTGTAGACGACCGGCATGCTGTTCGCCAGATCGGTGACGACGAAGCGCACGGTCAGCCCGTCGTCCTCGCGCTTTATGCTGCCTTCCTGCACAAGCCCGCCGATTCTGAAAGCCTTTTGCGTCGGGGCCTCTTTGGCCGCGACCTGCGTCGGGCTGAAGAAGAAGACCAGATTATTCTGGAACGCGTTGAGGACGAGCGCGGCGGCGACGCCGATGACTGCCAGCCCTGCAACTATCATTGCGAGTCTTTTATGTCGTGGTTTCATGTTCCTGCCACACGTCTATTTGTTGTGCCTCGTTCGACTGCCGCGCGAGCGCGCGCCTACGGCGGCGGCGCAGCAGAAAGACTTCGGCGGCCATCAGTAAGAGCGCTACGCCGAAAGAACCCCAAACGTAGAAGGCGTAACCGCCCATGTTGAAAAATCGCTCCCAGTTCATTTCGCCTCCCGCAGCAGCTCGCCGACCCACGGCGCGTTACGCTCTCTTTCAAGGATGATGCAGCGCACGCGCATCAGCGTCACCGTGATCGAGTACATCCAACAGGCCGCAATCATAATGAGCAGCGCGGCGAGCATCACGGGCGCGATGGAAGGGCTTTTGCCGAGCCGAAGCGAAGCGCCCTGATGCAGAGTGTTCCACCACTGCACGGAGAAGTAGATGATGGGGACGTTGACCGCGCCTACGAGAGCCAGCAGCGCCCCCGCGCGGTCTGCGCGGCGCGGGTCTTCGATCATCGCCTGCAAAGAGAGGAAGCCGAGGTATAGGAAGAACAGTATGAGCGTCGAGGTCAGTCGCGCGTCCCAGACCCACCAAGTGCCCCACATCGGCTTGCCCCACAGCGCGCCCGTCCAGAGAGATAGGAATGCGAACAGCGCGCCGGTCGAAGCTATGGCCGAAGCCATCATTGACCAGAGGCGCGCGTTGAACGCAAGGCCGAGTCCCGCGTAGAGCGCCATCAGCAGGTAAAGGAACATCGCCATCCAAGCCGCCGGCACGTGGATGTAGATGATGCGGTAGGCGTCGCCCTGCTGGAAATCGGTCGGCGCGACGAAAAAGCCGATGAAGAGTCCAGCGGCAAGGAGCAGCGCCGTGGCGACGGCGAACCACGGAATCAGCTTTCCTGCGAGCGGATAAAAGCTCGCCGGCGAAGTGTACTTGAACCAGTTGATGCTGCGTCGTGTCATGAGAAAAATAGTTTAGCTTATTCAAGCGAGATGCGTAACGCGGCAGCCGTCGCCCACGGTGCAAACAGAAGAGCCAAAAGCAGCACGGCTCCGAGTAGAGACAGATGAGGCTCCGCGCTCGCGCCGCTTATGCTCGCCTCCACAGCGCCCGCGCCGAAAATCAGAACCGGGATGCAGAGCGGCAACACGAGCAAGGATACCAGCACGCCTCCGCCGCGTAAACCTAAGGTCAGTGCCGCGCCGATTGCGCCGATCAGGCTCAGCGCGGGCGTGCCCAAAAGGAGCGACGCGACAAGCACGAGAAGCGCCCGCGGCGGCAAATCGAACTGCACGCCCAGCAAAGGGGCGATCAGTGCCAGCGGCGCTCCCGTCGCCAACCAGTGAGCGATGATCTTTCCCATCACGACTAGCGATAGCGGCTGCGGCGTCAGCATCAACTGTTCGAGGCTCCCGTCCAAGTAGTCGTGCGCGAACATTCGATCCAGCGAGAGCATCGAGGCCAGCAGCGCCGCAACCCACACAACGCCGGGGGCGATCATTCGCAGGACGTTCATCTCAGGCCCGACGCCGAGCGGGAAGAGGCTGACGACTATGACGAAGAAGAAGAGCGTGGACAGCACACCGGCGCGTCCACGCCACGCCAGAGTCGTGTCTCTCTGAATGACCCAACGCAGAGTTGCCAGCATTCAATGACCGCCCGCGCCCGCGAGATCAATTCGCCGTGTCGAGCCGGCTCGAACATCCAACTGCTGATGAGTAGTCAGAACCGCCATGCCCCCGCCGCCTAGATGCTCGCCGATAACGGTCTGAACCAGTCGGACTGCGTCGGCGTCGAGCGCCGTTAGCGGCTCGTCCAAAATCCACAGAGCTTTGCCGCCGACCAGCAGACGCGCCAGCGCAAGACGCCGCTGTTGCCCCTGCGACAACTGTTTCGCAGGCAACTTCTCGCGCCCGCCGAGTCCCATACGGCGCAGGGCCGAGCCGATTTTCTGCCCGTCCGGATTGTTGCCGTCGAGTCCGCAGGAGATACGCATGTTCTCGACGGCGCTTAGTTCGGCCTTGACTCCGTTGGCGTGCCCCAGATAGGCAAGCCCCTTGAGATACTCTTCCTTGAGCGAGCGAATGTTGCTCCCCTGCCAGCGTATCTCCCCTGCGGTCGGAGACAGAAGGCCGCACAGCATACGCAAGAGACTGGTCTTACCGCTCCCGTTCGGCCCTGTGACTTCCAGCATCTCTCCCGGCGCTAACGAAAAACTCAGACCACGAAATAACACGCGCTCGCCGCGCTGGCACTCCAGAGCATCAGCCTCAAGTGTTAGGCTCATCGTTTGATTGACCTTCTTATTTTCAACTGATTCTGGAATAGATAGATAGTTCCAAACGCGAGCCGTCCGTTTGATAAGGCATCCTTGTGGCCCAAACAATTTGACGATGCGCTCGCTTTGATCCCCAGCGGGCGCATTCCCTGCAAGCAAGCTGCGGGGAATTTGATTTGAGCGAACTTTATCACGCTCGTGTAGTGCCCTCAACTTATGAGACAGCTTTTGGTATCAAGGCAATGTACTAATGTGCGACTCTTTTATCAGCTTGCGGAGCAAGCGTCAGAGTAAAGCCCAGCGTGAAGCCGAAGGCGAACGCTGGGTTAGCAACATAATAAGGAAGATCAAGCTCACGAAGTGAGCGACAGACGTGTGCTGCCGCCCGCCTTCGCGGGCTTGGAAATTGTTGGGGCGCGCAAACCCAGCGTTACGCCTACGGCTCCACGCTGGGCTTTATTCTGGCCGCCTGCTTCGCAGGCTCTAAATCAGCAATAGGAATCACACATCAGGTGGCAATTCATGATTGTTGGAATAAAGTTGCCGCCTCTGTCGGCTTTGGTTATCATTCGTGGCGCAACGCTGTTTTTATATTGGCGAGCAATACTCAAGACTCTTTTTATGACCAGAGAGAACATTCTCTTCACCCTCGTCGGCCTTCTGCTCGGCTACGTCGTCGCGTTTCACCTTGTGGTTTACGTCAAGCAGAATCAACCCTTGCCGCGTGGCGCGGACGGAGTATCGGCGGACGTTGAGATGACTGCCGAGCAAGGCGCGCTTCCCGCAAGCGACGTGCAGGACGGTCAGCGTCTATCGTCCGCCGCGGAGCTTGCGGCAAAGGCCGCGAGGGAAGACCCGAAGAATTTCGACGCGCAGTTCAAAGCGGGCGAAGCGAGCCTTGAGGCGGGCGACGGCGAAGGCGCGATTGACTTCTTCACGCGCGCAAATCTTCTGCGCCCGTCCGACTACGACACGCTCGTGCGCTTAGGCAACGCGAACTTCGAGGCCGACCGGCTCGAAGTCGCGGAGCGTTGGTACAAAGAGGCGCTTGAGAAAAAACCGGACGACGTGGGCGTCCGCGCCGACCTCGGCCTCACGTACTTCAAGCGCAAGCCGCCGCAGGCCGACAAGGCGGTCGCGGAGCTGCGGCGCGCGCTGGAGTACGATCCCGGAAACGTTTTAGTGCTTCACAACCTTACGCTCATGCTCTTACAGTCGCGCGATTACGACGGGGCCGAGGCGACGCTCGCCAAGCTCGAAAAGTTAGACCCGCAGGGCAGCAACACACCGCGTTTGCGCGAGGAGCTGGAAAAGTCGCGCCGCGAAAACCCTGCATCCACGGGCGACAAAGCGCAAAAGAAATCGCCCACCGATTAGAGGCCGGAGAATTTTGTTGTAAGCACGGCTCTTATGTGCTACAACCCGCTTCCGGCGTTCTAAACTTGAGAACATGACCTACAGGCAGTCTTCCCGCCACGCGCGCCTCGGTCTGTAGTTCGACCGCAAAACGCGAGAAGGGAAGTCTTGCCCGTCCTTTCTCCTTTCGGATGAAGCGTCGAATCATCACGCTCGTAATCTTCCTTCTGCTCTCTTCGTTGACGTTCGTGTACCCGCGTCCGGCTCCGACTTACGCGAGCCTCGAACCGGGCATCGAGCCGCAGCGAAGCGGGCAGACGCGCCGTCGTGCGCGGCGCCGCGCGCGTCCCGCAAGGCCGAGGATTGATTACTCCCGCTTCAATCATAGCCGCGCGGAACACCGCAAGCAGTCCTGCGACTCGTGCCACATCGTTTGGGCCATCGAGGAGAAGACGCAGGAGATGAACTCCGACTCGCTCGACATCAAAGACTTCCCGGAGCACGAGTCCTGCCTCGACTGCCACCGTCAGCAATTCTTCAGAGGCGCGCGCCCCGTCATCTGCTCCAACTGTCACACCGTCGTCTCGCCGCGCAGCGACGCACGCTTCGAGTTTCCCAAAAAGAACGCCGCGTCGCAGTTCGACAATGTGTTCCCGCACGCGAACCACGTGAAGTCAACGATGCTGGGGCAGTTCAAAAGGATCAGCGGCCCGAGCGCGAACTTGCAGTCAACTTGTAACTACTGCCACAAGCCGAACAAAACGGACTTCAAGCCCGCGAAGGGCGCACCCGCCGACACATTCGCCCCGCCCGCGGGGACTTTCATGACGACGCCTTCGAGCCATGTCACGTGCTTCCAGTGCCACTTCCAGAAGGGCGTCGAGAACCGTGAGACTCCGCCTCTCGCGACGGAGTGCGTGAAGTGCCACGTGAACATTGCCGCCGCGCCCGCAACCACGCCTACACCTAAGCCTGCTCCTACGCCGGCGAAAGCGGCTACAGCAACAGGCACGGACGCGCTGACATTCGCCATCGTTTCCGTCTCGATGCAAACAAGCCCGCAGAGGCCGCCCGCCGCCGCGAAGAAGCCGGCAGCCCCAGCCGCGCCGAAAGCCAAACCTGCGCCTACGCCGATTGCGGCGCACAACGCTCCGGCGACGGCTTGGCCTGAGCGTATCGTCCTTAAATTCGCGCACGACAAGGACGCGCATAAGAAGAAGACGAACGACGACGGCAAAGAGGTCGCCATCACATGCCTGCAATGCCACACGGCTGCGCGCAAGGCGGAGACCCTCGCGGACATGAGAAAGAAAGAGAGCAAGGTGCAGCTATCGTCTTGCTCGTCGAGCGGGTGTCACACGGCGACTTCGGGCACGGCGCAGTTGGGCCTCTCGGTCTACCGAGAGTTGCGCGAGTTAGCTAAGGAGCGAAAGCCGGACGAGAAAAAGTTTGAGTGCGACTTCTGCCACACGAAGCCTTACAGCACTAAGGAGGCTCCGTGCAGCCACTACGCCGCCGTCCTCGCGAGCGCGACGAAAGAGAAGAAGAGCACGAAGGGAATTGAACAGCTGACGCCGCAACGTTGCGGCGGGGAGCAAAAGAAGTAGTCGTATAAAACCGTGATTCACTCAAGTCAAAATCACGAAAAGGAAGCGTTTGCCGAACGCGTTAATGTGTCGCGGCAGCGGAAAGGGTTGCGCGAGAAGATAACGCTTGTCGCACTGCTCGGCTTGCTCTCATGCGTTGCGTGCCTCGCGCTCGCACGGGGCGGCGCGAGTGCGTCATCGGGTGTTACGAACGCGGCGCGTGCAGCCGTCGTCTCGCCGGTCGTGCAGGGCGGAGGCTTCTCGCACTCGACCTCTGCACACGCCGGAATCAACTGCGCGTCGTGCCACGCGCGTTCCGGCAACTCGCCGCAGGTTAGTCTGCCGGGACACAAAGCCTGCACGAACTGCCACCTGCAACAGTTCGTCTCGCCTGAATTGAGTCTGTGCGCCTCGTGCCACACGAATCTCGAATCGAGGAACCCTCCGGTCAAAGCCTTCCCCGCGATGCGTAGCTTCAACGTCAAGT
>DASQLL010000440.1:0-2290 GCA_035630035.1 Pyrinomonadaceae bacterium
ACGAGCGCGCCCCACAACGCTCCCGCTTCCCCGGCGCCGACGAACAGATCGAAGCCGTCCTCCGCCGTGTGCGTCGCGCGCGCGACGTTGACATCGCCATCTTGAAACCCGGCCAAGACGACGCGACCGCGCGCCGCGCCCGCCGCCGCCACGCCCAACGCGGCGCGGACGACCTCGCGCGCGCCCGCGCCTTGCACTGAGAGCATCGCCGTCTCGCACGTCAGGTCGCGCACGCGAAAGTCGCCCGCGAGCGTGAAGCGTTCGAGCGTCTTCAACATTCGCTCCGTTGTCGCCGCTTCCGTGTCGAAGAGGAATGCGTCGCCGCGACGGAAGACGCGCACGCTCGCCACGAGCCGCCCCTGCGGATTCGGGAATGCCGCGTGCATCCACGCGCCCTCTTCGAGCCGCGCCACGTCGTTCGTCAACATGCCGTTCAGAAACTGCACGGCCTCTCCGCCCGAAACCTCCACGCGCCCGCGCGATGAAAGATCGAACAGCCCCGCGCCGCCTCCGCGCACAGCCTCGTACTCGGCGCCCGCGTCGCCGTAAGACGCGACGACGACGCACCCGTCCTGCTCACGCGAGAGAGCGCCCGCGCTCCGGTGCGTCTCTTCGAGCGGCGAGCGGCGCAGCGTCGTCTCACCGACCGTTTGAGTTTCGACTGCTTCGTTCATTCCTGACACGAACCCTTTGTTCTTAACCACTGCGCCTATACAAGAAATAATTAACAGGGATGGACACGATGAAGGAAAGTCAGAAGTCAGAACGCTGAACGCTGAACTGAAAGCCTCTGTCTTTAGTTCAGCGTTCAGCGTTCTGACTTCTGCGTTTCTTCCTTATCCTGTCCATCCCTGTTAAATTTTCTTTCCCGACACACGCGCCGCTACTTCAGCTTTTCAAGCTCCGCGCGCAGAGCGTCGTAGTCCTTCTTCTCGTTGGCCTTTAGCGCGAGGTTGACGTAGCGCACGATGCCCTCCTTATCAATCAGGAAGATGGTGCGCTTGTTCATGCCGTACTGCTCCATGTAGCTGTCGTAGAGGCGCGCGACCTTGTGGTCGTGGTCGGAGAGGAGCGGGAACTGTAGCTTGTGGTGCTTCGCCCACTCGTGGTGCGAGAAGACGTAGTCGCCGCTGATGCCCAGCACGACGGCGTTGAGCTTACCGAGGTCTGCGAACGTGTCGCGGAAGGTGCAGACTTCCGTGGTGCAGCCTCCAGACCAGTCCGCCGGGTAGAAGGCGAGGATGACGTTCTTGCCGCGCAAAGATGAGAGCGACATCTGCTCGTCCGGCTTCATGAAAACCTTCTCTTGGGTCGCATACGGAAGTTTGAAATCGGGCGCGGCCTCGCCCACTTTCGGCGCGGCTGCGGTCGCCTTCGTCGCGGAGGCCGCGGCGTAGTGCGCCGCGTCCGTCTTCGCCTTCTCGGTCGAGGGCGAAGGCTGCTGCGCCGCGACGACGAGCGCGAGAGCGAGAGTTGCGAGCGCACAGCGTACGAGCGCGACGGGACTAAGCATTCTTTTCAACATAGCTTTTGTGCCTCTTCACTTCGATGTCGCGCGGGCCCGTCTTCCGGCGAGGCGGAGCGCGCGCGCGACGGATTTGTAATCTTCAAGCTGGGCCGCCTCGCGGCGGTGCGAGGCGAGCACCTGCGGACTCGGATGATAGAGCGGCACGAGCAGACGCCCGCACCACTTGTGAACCTGCCCTACGTTCTCTTTGAGAGAGAGTTGATGATACTCGACGCTCCTAAGCGCGGCAAGCGACACCGCGCCGAGCGTGACGACGACGCGCGGGTCAACAACTTCGATCTGACGCCGCAAAAATTCCGAGCAGTTCGAGACCTCTTCGCGCGTAGGTCTCCGATTCGCGCCCGACTCCTTGCGCGGGTTACAGAGCGCGGCGTTGGTTATGAAAATGTCCTCGCGCCGAAGGCCCACGGACGCGAGGTAGCGGCTGAAGTTTCGCCCCGACTGGTCGCCCGAAAACGGCACGCGCGTGCGGTCGCCGCCCTGACGCCCCGGAGCCTCGCCCACGAACATCACGCGCGCCCCCGCGCGCCCGTTCCGCTCGCTCAACACCGCGCTCCGCCCGCACATCGCCTCGCACCTGCGGCACGCCGTCGCTTCCGCGACGAGCGCGTCAAATTCCCTCTGTCTCTCGGTTGGAAAATCTTTTGAGAAATTCACAAGCTTTTACGTTCGCGCAAAACGTACTCGCGTCTCCGTGACCACCACAAATCGGTCGGCCAACTTGTCCGCATACCCTTCGAGCAGACGCCGGAGAACTTCGAT
>DASQLL010000441.1:0-3778 GCA_035630035.1 Pyrinomonadaceae bacterium
CGATAAAGCGCATCCCGCTCAGCGTTACGCGCCCTTCGACGGTCGCGCGCGAGCAGACGCGCGCCTTTGTGAAATGCGACTGCGGAGACGTCTGATGGTAGCGGCACATCTCCGCGTAATCGGCGTAGACGTGTGGCTGAAGTGTGAAGCGGTACTGCGGCTTCCACTCGTCGCCTTCGTCGCGCTGCATGAGAATCAAGTGAGCGCCGTCTTGGGCGATACGGTATGCGCGCCTGCCCTGCGCCTGCTCGCCACGCTCGTCGAGAAGTAGCGGCTCAAGAAAAGAGTCGCCGAAGCCTACGTCCGCAAGCCAACGCCGCTCCAGCGTCACCATCAATGTCATGTGATCGAAGTCGGGGCCGAAGCCGCCCTCCGCGTCGGCGACTCCGGCTGAGAGCATTTGTACGTCGAACCCCAGAGCGCGCAGCAACGCCGCGAACAAACCGTTCGCTTCATAGCAGAAGCCGCCGCGCCGTCGCTCCACGATCTTGCCAAAGAGCGCGTCGTCTTCGAGAACAATCGGCTGCCCTGCGTGGATACTCAGGTTTTCAAAAGGCACGGCCAGCAGATGCGCGACCTGCAACGCGCGCAGCGTCTCTGCGGTCGGCTCAAGCGAGCCTTGATAGTTGATGCGTTCGAGATACGACTCGACGTTCAAGCGACTTTCTCCTTTCGCCGCACTATACCTTTTTCACTTGAGTGTAGGGCAAGGTAAATTCACCGCAGAGGCGCAGAGGACGCGGAGGAAGCGCAGAGGTGTTGAGCATCACTCAACTCTCTGCGCCCCCTCTGCGTACTCTGCGCCTCTGCGGTGAACTGCCTTTCGCCGTTCACTCAACTGAAAATTGCACTAAAGTTTTCCGACGCTCTCGAAGTAGCATTCGCGCCCGGTCAAAGGGTCTCGGAAGCAAACCGACTTCGCCAACAGTTTAAGTGGATTAGAAAAATCATCTTCGCCGACGAAACTAACTTCCGGGTAGAGCCTGTCGTTAACAATCGGAATGCCCAGCGCCGAAAGATGCAGGCGGAGCTGATGTTTTCTTCCGGTGACGGGGATCAACCGATACAGAGTTGCATCGCTCATGTGCTCGACCACATCAATGTGCGTCTCGGAGTTCGGCTCTCCCTCGATCTCCTTCATACGAAAAAAAGGCTCTCCCCTCTCGATTCGGCTGCGCCGCGTCAAAGGAAACTCAAGTCGGGGAAGCGTGCGCGCAAACGCCTCATACGTCTTCTCGACTTTCCTGTCGTGAAAGAGCGACGCGTAAAGCCCCCTCGTCGCGGGGTTGAGCGAGAAGAGGACGACCCCGGCTGTCTCTCTGTCAATCCTATGAATCGGGACGAGGTGTTCCAGCCCCTCTTTTTTCTTCAAGCGGACGAGAAGCGTCTCATGTAGAAATCGCCCGGAAGGGACGACGGGCAAAAAGTGCGGCTTGTCCGCCACGAGGATATGCTCGTCCCTGTAAAGCACGCTCTCGACGAAAGGGATGATCGTTTCCGACTCAAGCTCGCGGTAGTAAAAAATGCACGCCCCGACGCGGTAAGCGCTTCCCGCGTTTATGCGAAGCCCGGCCTCGTCCAACACCTGCCCCTTCTCCATCCGTGTTAACCACGTCGCGGTCTCAACGTCGGGGAAACGCTCTCGCAGAAAATCCAGAACGGTTTTCCAACGCCCCGCCGGCAACCACTGGCGAGACGGCCCGACCCCTTCGACTATCGGAAGCGGCGACTTCAAAACATTCTCTCCACTTCGGGCGATGAGATAGCTCGCGCGCACGCGCGAGCCTTGACCCTGACATTCTACAAAATCAGAAACGCGAGCGTGAGCGAGCGTGTCTCTAATCACTGAGACACGCTCGCTCACGCTCGCGTTTCTGACTCATACATCCGACCGGCTTTACTTATCTATTCGCAATCCTTCGTTCCTCAGACAGAAGCTTCCGCTTGCGCTCGACGCCCCAACGGTAGCCGCTGAGACTTCCATCCCCACGCACCACGCGATGGCACGGCGTGACGATGGCTACAGGGTTCGTCGCGCACGCACGCGCCACCGCACGCGTCGCCGTGGGCTGTCCGATTGCCTCGGCCACTTCGCCGTAGGAGCGCGTGCTGCCGTAGGGGATGCGGCGCAGCTCTTCCCAGACGCGCCTTTGAAAGGCCGTCGCCCTCACGTCCAGAGGAAGGTCGAGCGCCGTCTGCTGTCCGTCGAGGTGACGCAAGATAGTCTCGACGTATCCCGCGAGCGCCGCCTCGTCTTTGCCGATTTCCGCTTCCGAAAACTCCGCGCGCAGCACGGCTTCAAGCTCCTCTTCGGAGTCGCCCAAACGCACGGCGCACAAACCGCGCGCGGTCGCCGCCACCAGCACGCGACCCAGATCGCACGCGGCGACGGTGTAGTTGATTTGCGTACCCGCGCCTCCGCGCGAATACGACGCCGGCGTCATGCCGAGTTCCGCGTCCGCCTGTTCATACAACCTGCTGCTCGACCCGTAGCCCGCGTCGTACATTGCTTCTATCACGGCATCCCCTTTCTTGATTCCCGATTTGAACTGGTTGATCCTGTGCGCCACGGCATACTGGCGCGGGCTGACGCCTACGATCTTCTTGAACGTCCGTTGCAAATGATACCCGCTCACGCCCAAAGCCGCGCCCAACTCCGCGAGCGACGGCATCTCTTGCGCGGCTGCTTCGATAAGGCGGCAAGCCTTCTCGACCAACACGACCTGCGCGTCGCGCGCGTCCGTCACGCGCGGGCTGCAACGCTTGCAAGGACGAAACGAAGACGCCTCGGCCTCCGCGAGACTATCGAAGAAGACGACCTGTTCGCGCCTCGGACGACGCGAAGGGCACGACGGTTTGCAGTAGATGCCCGTCGAGCGCACGCCGTAGAACACTATCCCGTTGAGACTCGCGTCCCGACACTCGACCGCGCGCCAGCGCGTCTCCTCGTCCATCGTTCGCAGTTCGTCAATTAGAACTTCGTCGTGTCCCATCACTCTCACCTCCACGCACGCATTCTACGCGCGCACGGCGGGCCGCATCTATCCGACTCTTGCGGTCGAACTTTTTAATCAACTCAATACAGAGTCGCGAGCGTAAGTCTCGCGGGTGTGTTATCGCGGAAGAATTGACAGGGATGGACAGGATAGACAGGATGGGAAGACAATGCATTTATCCTGTCTATCCTGTCCATCCCTGTTAATTTTCTTCTACGCTACATCAACCCGCGAGACTTACGCTCGCGGCCTTGTGTCTTCGGCCTAAAGATGTCGCCGGTTCTTCAGAATCTTGACGAACGAGCCGGAGTGCAGCTCGTCCGTGGTAAGCCCCGTCAGGCGAATCGCCTCCTGCTCTGAGACCGCGCCGCAATTGATCGCGCGCAGGAAAAAGTTTAGAAGCCCCTGCCCGGTCGCCGCGTCGTCGAACACGTCGCCGACGAGCGTTGCGCGCGCAGCCTTCTCGACGAAGTTGCTCAGGCGCTCGGACGCGGCCTCAAGGCTTTCGAGGAAGAAGGTGTAGACGGCTGCGTAGCGCGTAGGCAGTTGCGCCGGGTGCAAGTCCCAGCCCTGATAGAAAGCGTTCGTCAAAGAGTGCTGCACGTGCTCGTAGTGCAGCTTCCAAGCGCGATGCACCGAGCTACGGTTCTCTTCTTCCTGCTCCGTGGTGAGCGCCTCGCCCTGCGCGGCGCGGTGCGCGGGGACGGGCATGATGTTCGTCGCGCCGTCGGAGAGCCACACGCCCGTGCCGCCGAAGGCGACCTGCATCATGTGGCGCGCGA
>DASQLL010000442.1:0-3255 GCA_035630035.1 Pyrinomonadaceae bacterium
CGAGTCGGTCGTGCGCGAGCCGGCATCGCGCCAAGCGCGCGTTCGTAATGAGCAGCACGCATCGCTACGTTAAAACTTTAAGCGGCTGAAGCCGCGTCGGTATAAAGTGATTGAGCTTAAAAATTATGTTAGGAATCATTCGATGGAAAAACTGAACATACTGGTCACGGGCGGCGCGGGCTTCATCGGCTCGCACATCGTTGATGCGCTCGTCGAGCGCGGCCACCGCGTTCGCGTCCTCGACGCGCTCGTCCCGCAGGTGCACGCGGGACAAGCTCGCCCCGCTCACCTCAACCCCGAAGCGGAGTTTTTGCAAGGCGACATCTGCGACGAACGGTTGCTCGCGCGCGCGCTCGAAGGTGTGGACGCAATCTTTCATAAGGCGGCGGAGGTGGGCGTCGGGCAGTCAATGTACGAGATGCAGCGCTACGTGCGCGCCAACACGTTCGGCACTTCAGTCCTGCTCGAACAACTCGTCAATCGCCGCGACCGCGTTCGCAAATTAATCGTCGCCTCGTCCATGTCAATCTACGGCGAGGGCGCTTACCGCTGCCCCGAGCACGGCATGGTTTACCCGCAGCTACGGCGCGGGGCGCAACTCGCGGATCGTCGCTGGGAAGTCGAATGCCCCGCGTGCGGGGCCGAGCTTCGGCACGAGCCGACGGGCGAAGACAAGCCGCTCTTCCCGACCTCGATTTACGCCATCACGAAGCAGGATCAGGAGCAGCTCTGCCTCGTCGCCGGGCGCGCATACGGCGTGCCCACGGTCGCCCTGCGATACTTCAACGTCTACGGCACGCGGCAGGCTCTGTCGAACCCGTACACGGGCGTCTGCGCCATCTTCTCGTCGCGGCTTCTGAACGAAGAGCAGCCCGTCGTATTCGAGGACGGCCTACAGGCGCGCGACTTCGTGCACGTGAGCGACATCGTGCGGGCCAACATGCTCGCGCTCGAAACCGACCGCGCAGACTTCGAGGCGGTGAACATCGGAACGGGCCGCGCGACGACCGTGCAAGATGTCGCGCGGCTGCTCGCCGAGGGACTCGGTCGAGAGGTCGAGCCGGAGGTCACGGGCCGCTACCGCGAGGGCGACATACGCCACTGCATTGCCGACATCACGCGCGCTCGGCGTCTGCTCGGCTACGAGCCGCGCGTCACGCTCGAAGACGGCATCCCCGAACTGCTCGAATGGGTGCGGGAGCAGGAGGCCACGGACTTGGTCGCGCGGGCCACGTCGGAGCTTGAGTCGCGCCAGCTCGTCAGGTGAGAAACGGGAGAAGCATGCCCCGCCGCCGTAGCAGCAAATTCCGCCTCGCCTCTTTGGCGCTCGTCGCCCTGCTGCCGGGGTTTTTGAAGCGTCCGTGCTACCGCTTGATGTTCGGCTACCGCATCGGCAGGCGCGTGCGACTGGGCCTGAGCCTGATAGACGCAGCCGAGTGCGAGATAGCGGACGACGTGCGAATCGGCCACCTGAATTTAATCGTCGGGGTGGGGCGGCTCTCGGTCGGCGAGCACGCGCGCATAGGCCACCTCAACATCATACGGGGCGGCGAAGAGGTCGCGATAGGACGCTACGCGGAGATACTCCGCCTGAACGAGATCAACTCGATTCCCGATCCCATCGTCGTCAACCCGACCGACCCGCGCTTCTACTTGGGTGACGGCGCCGTCGTCACCACGGGGCACAAGATAGACTTCACCGACCGCGTCTCGATAGGGCGGCGCACCATCCTCGGCGGGCGAAACTCAAGCCTGTGGACGCACAACCGGCAGCGCACGCGGCCCATCGAGATAGGCGAGCTGAGCTACGTCGGCTCAGAGATTCGCGTCGCGCCGGGAGGCGTGATACCATCCCGCTGCATCGTCGGCATCGGTTCGGTCATAACGGGGCGGCTCGAAGGCGAATATCTCCTCATCGCAGGCGTCCCGGCCAAGCCCGTGAAAGAGTTGAGCGAGGAAGACCGCTTCCTCGTCGAGCGCAAGACGCGGGAAGACTTGCCCGACGACATTTAGAAATGCGGAGTGATGAATTAAAAGCAGCGTGCCCCTCATCGTTCCGCGTTCCGCGTTCCGCATTCGTCATTTAATATGAACGCCCTTCTAGCCCTCCTTGCGCTCACGCTCTCGGTGGGCGTCTCCTTTCTATCCCCTTCGGACGGCCCCGCGGCGGTTGTCCTCTGCGCCGCGCTCTCAGCGCTCGCCGCGCTCGCCATCAGTCGCCACGAGACGCACGGGCGTTTCCTCGTGCAGGTCTTCGTCGCGGGCGTGCTGATGCGCGCAGCCATCGGCACGTTGATCTACTATTTCAATCTTCAGGAATTCTTCGGCGGCGATGCGCTCACGTACCATTACCATGGCACGACGGTGCTACAGTTTTGGAGGGGAGACATTGCATCCGGCTACTACGACATGCTTATGGGCGCGCGCGTCAACAGAGACTGGGGCATGCCGTATCTGGTGGCGGTGATATACGGAGCGACGGGGCAGAACATGCTCGCGGTGCAGTTCTTCAACGGTGTGCTGGGAGCGGCGACCGCGCCGGTGATATTCCTCTGCGCCCGTCACATCTTCCAGAACCTGCGAGTGGCGAAGGTCGCGGCGCTGCTCGTGGCGTTCTTCCCTTCGCTGGTGCTGTGGTCGTCGCAGGGATTGAAGGACGGGCCGATAGTGTTCCTGTTGGCCGTGGCGATGCTCGCTACCTTGAAGCTGGGCGAGCGGTTGAGTTGGAAGTATGTCGCCGTGTTGGTGCTGGCGATGTTTACCGTCCTCAGCCTACGCTTTTACGTCTTCTACATGGTCGCGGCGGCGGTCGGCGGCGCGTTCGTAATCGGCATGCGCCCCATAACCTCGCAGAGCTTCGCGCGTCAAATCGTCATCGTCGTGGCGATGGGAATCTCGCTCACATACCTCGGTGTGCTTCGCACGGCTGGCACGCAGATCGAGTCGTTCGGCAACCTTCAGGCCGTGCAGGTCAGTCGCGCAGACCTCTCGCGGTCGGCCAACTCCGGGTTCGGCTCGGACGTGGACGTTTCGACGACAGCCGGAGCCTTGAGCGCCATTCCCGTCGGCGCAATCTACCTTTTGTTCGCGCCGTTTCCGTGGCAGGTTGCGAACCTTCGCCAGTCCATCACGATTCCTGAGATGGTCATCTGGTGGGGTTCGTTCCCTCTGCTGATATTGGGCGTGTGGTTCACCTTGAGGTACAGGATGAGGCAGGCGCTTCCGATCTTGATCTTCACGACGATGCTGACATTG
>DASQLL010000443.1:0-3863 GCA_035630035.1 Pyrinomonadaceae bacterium
AGTAGACAGTAGACAGTAGACAGTAGGTCAATTGATCGCTCTTTAAGTCTCGCATAACGATTTACGTTGAAAGTCTCTCCGCGGATTTAAGCCTCGGTTAAATTCAATAGCGCGCTCTGCAAAAGTCCCTCTACTGGCTACCGGCTACTGACTTCTGTCTCCTAGCCGAACACGTGAAAGCCGCCGAGCATCACCGCGCCGATGAAGGTGCAGACGACGAGCGTGAAGCCTGCGACGCCGAGCCAAGCGGCTTTGCGACCGCGCCACTGGACGCGGTAATGCAGCATTGTCAGGTAGAGAACCCACGTGAGCAGCGCGAAAAACTCTATGGGGTCGTTGTGGAACATGCGCCCGCTGCGCGCCTTCGACCAGATGATGCCGGTCACGATGCCGAGCGTGAGCAGCGTAAAGCCGACGCTCGCGGCGTTCGAGCCTACGTCGTCAACGGTCGTCAGGCTCGGCAGACGGTGAAAGATCGCGCTGAACTTCTTCAGGCGAAGCTCGCGCTCCTGCCATAGGAACATCACGCCCGCCGCGAAGGCGACGAAGAACGCGGCGTATGCGAAAACGATCAACGTCGTGTGGA
This sequence comes from Pyrinomonadaceae bacterium, assembly GCA_035630035.1. Classification (GTDB taxonomy): domain Bacteria; phylum Acidobacteriota; class Blastocatellia; order Pyrinomonadales; family Pyrinomonadaceae; genus QHXN01. The sequence goes on from DASQLL010000443.1 coordinate 587, forward strand.
TGGGAACAGCCACGCGGCTTCGCCGTCGTTGACGCGACTGGCGATTAAGCTGGAGTCGCCTCGCACTATCTGCGACGCGAAGACGAGGAGCGACGCCACGGGCAGCACGAACGCGCCCAGAGCGCGCACCGGATAGCGGTTCGTGGCGAGTCCGTAGGCAACGACCAGCGTCCACGCGAGGAAAGAGATTGTCTCCGGCAGATGGAAGAGAGGGTAGTGGCCGTCGCTCGCCCAGTCGAAGATGATCGCGCCCGTGTGCGCCGCGAAGCCGCAGAGCGTCGAGTAGAAAGTTATACGCTCGGTGGCCTGACGCTTGTTGACGAAGGCCAGAACGGCGTGTATGGCGGCGACGACGTAACCGGCCAGTGCTGCGTAAAGAAAAGGTTTCATCGCGAGTACGGCGGCGTGCCGAAAATGCTGGGCGGCATTCTAAATGAAGGGGTGCGAGGCGGCAAGCAGCCTCTTTCGTCGAGCGCGCAAGGCACGTTGTTGAAAGCTCCGTGTTCGGCGTGAGAAACTAGCAAGCCGATGTGCGATTCAAACAGAAACTTCAGAGAAGGGGATGCTTAAGTTCATGCCGACTCGTGAAGAATCGTGGGAGTTGCTCTGCGAGTACACGAAGGGGACGAGTCTGCGCCAGCACGCGCTCGCGGTCGAAGCGGCGATGCGTGCGGCGGCCACGCGCTACGGCGATCCCGGCGAGGACGTGGACGAGTGGGGCATAACGGGGATGCTGCACGACTTCGACTACGAAATGTTCCCGACTGCGGACGAGCATCCCTATAAGGGCGCGAACATTCTCTGCGGTCGCGGCTACACGGATCGAATCATTCGAGCAATCATGGGCCACGCGACATACACCGGCGTCCCGCGCGACACTCAACTGGCACGCGCGCTCTTCGCAACGGACGAGCTGTGCGGCTTCCTCGTCGCCTGCGCGCTCGTCCGACCGTCAAGGAGCCTCGACGACTTGGAGGTCTCCTCAGTTAAAAAGAAACTGAAAGACAAGGCGTTCGCGCGCACCGTCAACCGCGACGACATAAGGCAGGGCGTCGCCGAGCTTGGAGTCGAGCTGGACGAGCATATCCGCTTCGTTATCGAAGCTCTGAAACCGATTCAGGAAAAGATCGGGCTTAAAGAAAGGACTGAGTGATGAGGACTGAGGGCGGAGTAAAAACAACTGCTACTTTCTCAGTCCTCAGTCCTCATCACTCAGTCCTTTAGTTTCCGCTTGCGCTCGCGTCGGAATGTTACTTATGCTGGGGCGACATCGTTCACGAATTTTTTATGAGGGGCGCGGGTAGGAATTCGGGCGTCGGCCTGTCGAGTAGGATCGAGCCGAGCAACAGAGCCGTCAGTGTGAGCGTCAAGGCGAACAGCACCGTCGCAGCCGCTTGAAGCGCGCGCCGCCGCGCAGTGTGTCGGTAGACGAAGATGGCGGCGTAAGTGGTCGCGGCAAGAGGGACGAGGAGCGTCGCGGCGGCAATCCAGCCCGGCGACGCTTGCGCGCGAGCGGGGTCGAGCAGCAAGTGCGCTGCGGCGAAACAAACCCCCGCGCCGACCACGGCGGCGAGCAGCGATGCGATGATGAGCAGCTTCCAGCGCAAGGCGAGTCGGAAGGTCTCCTTTTGAAATTATGCGGCGAGGCGGGCGTCCGAAACGCGGGCAAGCATAACACAGCCGCGCGCCGACGACTCTCAATTCGCCGTAAATTTATCCGCTAAACGGGACTCAAGAACAAGACGATGGTTGCCAGAAGCGCACTTCTATTTCTTTCGAGGCGAGAGGGCCTGAAGGATTTCGCGACGCGGTTTAAGCCGTTCAAGAAGATGACCACGCGCTTCGTCGCGGGCGAGGACATCGAGACTACGATTCAGGCCATACGCGAGCTTAACGCAATCGGATGCACCGCCACCTTCGACCACCTCAACGAGTCCGTCACGACCGTCGCGGAGACCGAGGCCGAAGTGCGCGAGTACAAGAACATCCTCGCGCGAATTGACGAGACGGGAATCAAGTCAAACGTCTCGATAAAGCTCACGCAGTTCGGCCTCGGCTTCGACCCGGAGTTGACCTACCGCAACGCGCGCGCCATTGTCGAGGACGCGGCGCGGCGCGGCAACTTCGTCCGCATTGACATGGAAGACTCCGCCGTCACCGAGGTCACGCTCGACATCTTCAAGCGGCTACGGGCGGAGTTCGACTTGAACACCGTCGGCATCGTCCTCCAGTCCTACCTGCGACGCACATACGACGACGTGCAGGACGTTCTAAAAATCCCCGCGCGCATACGCATCTGCAAGGGCGCGTACAATGAGCCGGCGGAAGTCGCGTTCCCAGACAAAAAGGACGTTGACGAAAATTACGTGCGCTGCATGAAGCTGATGCTCAGGAGCGGCGTCTACCACGGCATCGCGACGCACGACGAGAAGATGATCGAAGCCACGGTCAATTTCGTGAATCAGGAGAGCATCGGCAAAGACACGTTCGAGTTCCAGATGCTCTACGGCGTGCGGCGCGACTTACAGGAAAAACTCGCGCGCGAGGGTTACGGCATGCGCGTCTATGTCCCTTACGGGAAGACTTGGTATCCTTACTTCATGCGACGGCTCGCGGAGCGGCCCGCGAACGTCTGGTTCGTGCTGAAGAATCTATTCAAAGGCTAACGCGGTAAAAGATGAGCGACCAACTAATCGGGATTCTGTGGACTATCTTAGGCGTGCTTCTCATCATCGCCGAGGTGTTCACGCCCGGCTTCGTGCTGCTCTGGTTCGGCATCGGCGCTTTGGCCGCCGCGCTCGCGAGTTTCCTCGGCGTGGGACTCGCGCTCCAGTTCGTCATCTTCATACTCATCTCGACCGCGCTCACCGCGCTCTCGCGCACGATCTTCGTCAACTACTTCACGCGCGAGGGCGAGCCGGAAGGCTTGAGGGTCGGCGCGGCCAAGCTGCCGGGACAGGTCGGCACTGTAGTCATTTCGAGTCAGGGCGCGTTGGACGAGGGCGCGGTCAAGGTCTTCGGCTCGACTTGGACGGCGTACCCCGCCGAAGGCGAGCCGCCGCTCGAAGCCGGAGACCGCGTCGTGGTCGAGCGTCTGCAAGGCGCTTCGATCTACGTCCGCCGCGTCAACGCCGCGCCCGATTGGCGCGCGCGCGAGTTGCCGGAAGATACTGAAAGAGATAGTTGAGAGAGATGCCCGCCCGACTCGAAGGTTAGAGCGGATTGCGGAACAATTAATCAATCGTTTAGAGGCGGGCGATGCCCGCCGTCTCAATTT